>JANXZI010000717.1 GCA_025355595.1 Spartobacteria bacterium | reverse complement strand
CCAACTCAGCTTCCTGCCCCGGCGGCGCGGGAGCTCCGCCCTCCAGGCGAAAGCGCTTCGCGAGCCGGTCGAGGTAGAGGTAGATGACGGGCGTGGTGTAGAGCGTGATGAATTGCGAGAGCAGCAAGCCGCCGACGATGGCGATGCCCATCGGCTTGCGCAGCTCGGAGCCGGTGCCGCTTTGCAGCGCCAGCGGCAGCGCGCCGAAGAGCGCGGCAAAGGTCGTCATCATGATCGGGCGGAAGCGCAGCAGGCACGCCTGGTAGATCGATTGCTCGGGCGGGAGCTTGTCGTTGCGCTCCGCGTCGAGGGCGAAGTCGATCATCATGATCGCGTTCTTTTTTACGATGCCGATGAGCAGGATGATGCCGATGAGCGCGATGAGCGACATCTCGGTGCGACACACGATGAGCGCGAGCAGCGCGCCCACGCCCGCGCTCGGCAGCGACGAGAGGATCGTGATCGGGTGGATGTAGCTCTCGTACAGGACGCCGAGGACGATGTAGATCACGATGACCGCCGCGAGGATCAGGAATGGCTCGCTCTGAAGCGATGAGCGGAACTCCGCCGCGCTTCCGGAAAAAGTTGTGGCGATCGTTTCCGGCAGGCCAATTTCCTGCTGCGCACGCTGGATCGCCGGCACCGCGTCGCCGAGGGATTTTCCGGGCGCGAGATTGAACGACAGTGTGACTGCGGGGAACTGGCCCTGATGGTTGATCGAGAGCGCCGCAGTCACCGTGTCGAGCTTTGCAAATGCGCTCAGCGGCACGGTCTGCCCCGTCTGCGAGCGCACGTAGATTTTCTGCAGCGCCTCCGGCGTGAGCTGGAAGTTCGGCTGCACCTCGAGGATCACGCGGTACTGGTTGAGCTGCGTGAAAATGATCGAGACCTGTCGCTGGCCGAACGCGTCATAGAGCGTGTCGTCAATCGCCTGCGTGAGCACGTTGTACCGCGACGCCTGCTCGCGGTCTATGTCCACGCGGAGCTGCAATCCGCCGGTCTGCTGGTCGGTCGCCACATCCGCCAGCTCGGGTAGCGAGCGCAGCTTCGCGAGGAACTCCGGCGCCCAGTCGGCCAGCTCCTTTTCGTCCGCGTCCTGCAACGTGTATTGGAATTGCGTGCGGCTCACGCGGCTGTCGATCTGCACGTCCTGCACGGCCTGCATGAAAAGCGAAATGCCCTCGGTGTTCTTCGTGGCCTCGCGGATGCGGGCGATGATCTCGGTTGCGTTCTTTTTTCGCTCGTCGCGCGGCTTCAGCGCGATGAGCAGACGGCCCGTGTTGACCGTCGCGTTGATCGTGCCGGAGCCGACGACCGAGGTGACGCTCGCCACATCGGGATCGCGCTGCACAATTTCTGAGATCACGCGCTGCCGTTCGAGCATCGCCTTGAACGAGATGGATTGCGCGGAATCGGTGACGCCGACGATGAGCCCCGTGTCCTGCTGCGGCAGCAGGCCCTTCGGCACGATGATGTAGAGGAACACCGTGAGCACGAGCGTGGCGAATGCGACCATGAGCGTGAAGAACTGGTGCTTCATCACCCACTTCAGCCCGCTCTCATACGCGGCAAGCATCGAGTCGAACATCCGCTCGGTCCACCGGTACAGCGGGCCGTGTTTTTCCCCGCGCTCGGATTTCAGCAGCCGCGCGCACATCATCGGCGTGAGCGTGAGCGACACGACGGCGGAGACGGCCACGGCGACGCTGAGTGTGATGGCGAATTCGCGGAACAGCCGCCCGACGATGCCGGTCATGAAAAGCAGCGGGATAAAAACGGCAATGAGCGACACGCTGAGCGAGATCACCGTGAAGCCGATCTGCTTCGCGCCCTTGAGCGCTGCGTTCATCGGCGTCTCGCCCTTCTCGATGAAACGCACGATGTTTTCGATCATCACGATCGCGTCGTCCACGACGAAGCCCGTCGCGATGGTCAGCGCCATGAGCGAAAGATTATCCAGCGTGAAGCCGGCGAGCTTCATCACGCCAAATGTGCCGATGATCGAGAGCGGCAGTGCGATGGCCGGGATCGCCGTGGCCCAGAATTTTCGCAGGAAGATGAAGATGACCATCACCACGAGCGCGATGGTGATCAGAAGCGTAAACTGCACATCGGTCACCGAGGCGCGGATCGTCGCCGTACGATCCGTGAGCACTTCGAGTTTCACACCTTTCGGCAGCGCGATGCGCAGCGCGGGCAGCATCGCTTTGATGCGATCCGCGGTCTCGATGATGTTCGCGCCGGGCTGCCTCTGGATGTCGAGGATCACCGCAGGCTTCGCGCCGACCCACGCAGCGAGGCGGACGTTTTCGACGTTGTCCACGACCTCGCCGAGATCCGCGAGGCGCACCGGCGCGCCGTTGCGATACGCGACGATGATCGAGCGGAATTCCGCGGCGGTCTGGAGCTGGTCGTTTGCACCGATCGCGTACGACTGGCGCGGGCCGTCGAAGCTGCCCTTCGGCGCGTTCACGCTGTTTTGCACGAGCGACGTGCGGATGTCCTCGAACCCGAGACCGAGCGATGACAGCGCCGCCGGATTGATCCGCACGCGCACGGCCGGTTTCTGGTTTCCCTCGATCGTCACGAGGCCGACACCGGTGACTTCGCTCAGCTTCTGCGCGAGCACCGTGTCGGCGAAGTCGTTCACCTTTTCCAGCGGCAGCGACTCCGACGTGAGCGAGAGCGTGATGATCGCCGTGTCCGCCGGGTTGATTTTCGAATAGACCGGCGGCCCCGGCATGTCCTTCGGCAACACGCCGCCGGCGGCGTTCATCGCGGCCTGCACGTCCTGCGCGGCGGCGTCAATGTCCCGAACCAGCGTGAACTGCAGCGTGATCTGCGCGTTGCCGAACGAGCTGATCGAGTTCATCGAGGTGAGTCCGCTGATCTGGCCGAACTGCCGCTCGAGCGGAGTCGTCACGGACGAGGCCATCACGTCCGGGCTTGCGCCGGGATACTGCGCGGTGACCTGGATCGTCGGGAAATCCACGGGCGGCAGCGCGGAGACCGGCAGCATCGAGTAGCCGAGCACGCCGAGCAGGACGACGGCGACCATGAGCAGCGCGGTCGCGACTGGCCGGCGGATGAAAATTTCGGAGACGTTCAAGCCCGTGATGCGCGGCGCGCGCAGAGGTTATTTTTTTGGAATGCCGGGCTTGCGAGTTTCTCCGCGTGCGCCGTCCTTCGGCGCAGCGTCGGGGATTTTCACTTTCGAGCCGGGCTGCAATTTGTACTGGCCATCCACGACCACGCGCTCGCCGGCGCGCAGGCCGTCGTCAATCAGCGCCTCACCCTGCTCGATGCGCGCGACGGTCACGGGGCGCATCTCGACACCGAGGTCGTCCTTGATCACATAGGCATACGCGCCATTTGGCCCGCGCTGCACGACGGACGCCGGGACCGTGAGGCCCTGCTTGCGCACGGTGAGGAGCAGGCGCGCATTCACAAACTGCCCCGGCCAAAGCTGGAGGTCGCGGTTCGGGAAAGTCGCCTTCAGGCTGATCGTGCCGGTGCCCGTGTCGATCTGGTTGTCGATTACCGTCAGCTTTCCGGAATCAAGCAGCGTCCGGTTGTCGCGATCCACCGCGAGCACTTCCATTTCCTTGCCGCCGTTTTTTTCCCGCTGGATTTCGCCAAGATTCTGCGCGGGTAGCGTGAAGACAAGCGAGATCGGCTGGAGCTGCGTGATGACCGCGAGTCCGCGCGTGTCGCTCGCGTGGACGACATTTCCCTGATCGATCATCCGCATCCCGATGCGTCCGGCGATGGGCGCGGCGACAGTCGCATAGTCGAGCTGCACCTTGGCGGTCTGCATCGCCGCGGCGTCCGCCTTCACCGCCGCGTCGAGCTGCGCGACGAGCGCCTTCTGCGTCTCGTACTGCTGCGGTGAGATCACCTTCTTTTCGATCAGATCCGCATTCCGTTCGAGGTCGCGCTGCGCGTTCGTGAGCATCGCCTCGTCCTGCCCCTTCTTCGCCTGTGCCTGCTCGTGCTGCGCGCGAAACGGCGCATCGTCAATCTGCGCGAGCACCTCGCCGGCCTCCACGTCCTGGCCCTCGGTGAACTTCACCTTCTTCAGCTCGCCGTCCACGCGCGGATGCACGGTCACGGTGTTCAGCGCCTGCACGGTCCCGAGGCCGTCGAGGAAAATGGGCACGTCCTTTTGCAGCACCACGCCGGCGACGATTGGCACGGGAAAATTCCGCGCACCGTCCGGCCCGCCCTTCGCCGCGATGCCCGGCGCGCGCACGGCGTGAATCACCCACGCCGTCAGGACCGCGAGCGAAAGAACGACGACCGTGTTCCGAATCGCGTGACCGCGGCGCGGAGGGCTCGAAGGATGTGGCGCGGATGCAGCGCTCACGACGGCAGGCTCCGCACGCAATGATGCGTCCGATTCTGGCAGAGTATGTTGTGAATTGGGCATGGGATCAAAGACCTGCAACATCGGTGGATGGAACGTGGTTCGGATTGGTAAGTTGCACAGGATAACTGGCGACCGCTGCGAAACCGTAGCGAAAAAACCGGCCAGGTTCCGAGGGGCGGAATGCAAAAATCATCCTCAAAGCGAACGCCAAGCATGCCGTCGGCGAACGGCCTGCCTCAGCCCGCGGCATTGCGCAAAGCGTCGGCGCGCACTTTGAATTCCGGCGGGAGATCCCCCGGCAGACGCTGGCGATCGCAGTCGCGGAGAAATGCGGTGCGGGCGGCATTTTTCTGCCACGGGGCGAGGGCGAGGTGGATCAGCGGGTGGGTGGGATCCAGCGAGTATGCGCGTTCGAGATCGGAGTGGGAGGAGCCGGCGGTGATAAGTGCGTCGGCTGCTTCACGGCAGGTCATCGTCCCGCCGGCGCGGACGGATTTTTCCGGCCCGTGCGTGAGGTGATGGCGGGCGATGTCGGCGATACGCGTCGCTTCGTTCGCGAGTGCGGAGCTCACTTCGGCGTGACAAAGATGCCAGTCGCTGGGGAGCAGATTGGCGAGTTCGCCGTCGGTGGTCAGGGTTCGCGCGGCGAGCAGGCGCAGAAAATTTGCGAACCACTCGGGAGCGGGCTGCGGTGCGCAGAGGAGCTCCCAGACGCGCGCGGTCTTGTCGTCGGAGGCGGTGATGATTTGCGCGCCGTCCGAACTGAAATGCGCGCTCCTCACACGCCCGGCGTGTCCGGCGAGAATGGCGACGGGCCGTCCGGTGGCGGCGTCCCAGATGCGCGCCGTGGCGTCGTCAGACGCCGTGACGATGCGCGATCCGTCGGGGCTGAATTGCGCGCTCCAAAGCGGACCCTCGTGGGCCGAGAGCGTGGCGATCAGTTTTCTCGTCGCAGCGTCCCAGACGCAGGCGGTGTTGTCGCTGGATGCAGTCACGATCCGCGTGCCAGCGGAATCGAAGTGCGCGCTTCGCACGGCATCTTGATGGAACGAAAGCGCGCCGATGGCCTTGCCGGTGGAGAGATCCCAGATACGTGCGGTCTTGTCCGAGGATGCCGTGAGAACCTGCGTGCCGTCCGGATGAAACTCGGCACTCCAGACCGAGCCCTGATGCCCCGAGAGACGGACGACTGTCTCGCCAGTGGTGCTGTCGCAGACGCATGCGGAACTGTCCGAGGAAGCGGTGACGACGCGCGATCCGTCCGGGCTGAATTGCGCACTCCAGACGGAGTCGCCGTGATCGGAAAGTGTCGCGAGCCGTTGCGCAGAACTGGCATCCCAAATAATCGCCGTCCGGTTGTGACACGCGGTCGCAATGCGCGATCCGTCCGGGCTGAATTGCGCATTCAATACGGGATCCGGATCGTGCGAAAGCGTGGCGATGGCCTTGCCGGTGGCGGCATCCCAGATGCGTGCGGCCCGATCCGATGATGCGGTGACGATCCGCGAGCCGTCCGGACTGAATCGCGCGCTTCGGATGGAGTCCTGATGTCCGGTGATCGTTGAGGTGGATCGCGCGCTGCACAGATCCCAGATCCGCGCGGTGTCATCCGAGGATGCCGTGACGATGCGCGATCCATCGGGGCTGAATTGCGCGCGCCAGACTGCTGCGCAGTGACCCGAAAATGTGGCGACCAGTTTTCCGGCCGCCGCGTCCCAGAGGCACGCGGTGTGATCCGAGGAAGCAGTGACGATGCGCAGTCCGTCCGGGCTGAATTGTGCATGGTTCACCGGGCGCTCGTGGCCGGTGAGGGTGGCGGTTTCCTTTCCGGATGCCGAGTCCCAG
>JANXZI010000271.1 GCA_025355595.1 Spartobacteria bacterium | reverse complement strand
CATCCGGCGCGAGAAAATAATCCCAGCGGCCCTGCGGATTTTCCTTCGCGAGATGTTTCACAAATTGCAGCGAGCGCTCCATCATGCCGTCGGGCTTCGGGATGTTCACGAGCGGGCTGAAGTCGTCGCCCGTCGCGGCCTCGATGCGGATTTTTCCGAGGAGCTGGCCATCATCGCCCGGCGAAGTGTTGCCATATTTTCCGAACCAGCCGTTCGCGTAATGCACGCGGATGGCGTGCAGCCCGTAGCTGTTCACGCGCTCGAAAAGCGGCGCGTTGTGACCCATGAGCCAGATCACGAGCTTGCCCTGCGGCGCGACGCGCGTGTCCACGGATGCGTTCTCCGTGTCCGCAGGCTTGCCGCCTTTTTCAAAGACGAAATCAATCTCCGGGTGCGCTTTCGCGCGCGGATCGATCACGCTCGCCCGCGCGGTGAGTTCGTAGCGCTGCGGCTTCGGATCCTTGAAAGTGAGCGGCGCATCGGCGGCGGGCAGCGCGTTCAGCGGTGCGAGGAAAAGGACGGCGAGGGCGGGGATGAATCGTTTCATCCCGCAGTGTGAACACGTCCGCGGCACGTCACGCAATAGCGCGTGACGGACACTAACCTCGGCACGGCACGCGGGTTTATTCCCTCGCGCTTGTCACCCTGCGGGAATGCTGTTTGTTTCCGCCCCCGCAAAACCCGTCACACCTTTCGAATTCACACCCACGATGAAGCGTCCGATCCTCTGGCTTACTGTCGCAGCCGCACTGGCGGGCTGCTATTTCGCCGTAAGACAGTGGCCGGAGAAGGTGATGTTCTGGAAATCCACGCCGGCTGCGGACGCAGGGAAAAAATCCGCGCGCCCGACCACGGCTGTCGTGAGCGCGCGCGACATCAGTTTTGCCATCAGCGCCGCGGGGGACATCACGCCGGCGGAGCAGGTCTCCGTGCGGCCCGAGGTGAGCGGGCGCATTGACAAGCTGCCGGTGGACATCGGCGACAAGGTGAAAAAGGGCGCGGTCCTTTTCACGCTCGACGATCAGGATTTGCAGACGGAGAAATCGCAGCGGCAGATCGAAATCGAAGGCTCGAGTCTGCAGGTCACCACGGCGCGTCTCGCGATGGAAAAAACCGACATGGCTTTCAACCGGAACAAGGATCTCTTCGGGCAGAAACTCATCTCGAAGGAAGTTTTTGAAAATAGCGGGAACGAACTCGCGTCCTCCAAAAACGCGCAGGCGATCGCGCAGAATAATCTCGACCGCTCGCAGGCCGCGCTGCGCGTCGTCGAGGACAAGCTCTCGAAAACAAAAATCGTCGCGCCCTTTGACTCCACGATCCTCACGCGCAACGCGTCCGTCGGCCAGGCCGTGTCCGGCGCGAGCGGCGTGAACAGCGGCACCGAGGTGCTGACCATCGCGGACCTCAGCGAACTCATCATCAACGCGCACATCAACCAGGCCGACGTGACGCGCATGTGTGTGAATCAAAAGGTGCAGATCGAAGTCGAGGCGGTGCCGGGGCTGAAACTTTTCGGCCGGCTGGATCGCATCGCGCCGCAGGCGACGATCAAAAATGGCATCAAGGGATTTGCCACGCGCATCATCGTGAAGAATGACGAGACGACCGGCATCCGCCCCGGCATGACGGCGATCCTCAACATCCCGCTCGATACCGCGGACAACGTGATCGCCATCCCGCTCGCCGCCGTCTTCACCGATCAGGGCAGCCGTTTCGCGTACGTCCGCGAGGGTGGGAAATTTGTGCGTGTGCCGATCCAGATCGGCGTGAGCGACTATGACTTTGCAGAAGTCACGAAGGGCCTCGGCGGCGGTGAAGTCGTCTCGCTCGTCACACCCGCCGCCGATGCGGGGCAGGTGCAGCAGGTCTTCGGCGCTTCCGCCAAGGCAGGCGGCAAGGGTGGCGCGGGCAAGACTCCATCGGGCAAGCCGCCGGGCGGCCCCGGAAAAGGAGGGCCGCCGAGCTAGAACATCTGAAAAAATGTTGAGGCCGCTTTTCCAAGTTCAGAGTTCCAAGTTCAGAGTTCCAAGTTCAACCCGCCTCAGGCGCGTTGCGAATTTGGATGCGTGCTGTGACATGGCGGAGCCGCTGCGTGGGGCTGAACTTGGAACTCTGAACTGGGAACTTGGAACTCAGAATTCCCGCGACTGCGGCATTTCCTGAACCGCTCTCCGGCAGCGATCGACATGGCACTCATCGAACTCCGCGGCGTCAGCAAGATCTACCACCTCGGTGGTGAGGAAATCCG
>JANXZI010000699.1 GCA_025355595.1 Spartobacteria bacterium | reverse complement strand
GCCTTCGCATCAATCGGCCGGAAGCGCGTGAGCGCCTCGTCCACGCGGTCCTGCAGGAAGAGGTAATACGACACGCTCATATTGTCCGCGGCGTCGAGCTGCGGCTTGTGCGCGAGGACGTTCAGCAGGCCGCGATATTGGCCGAGCACGGCGGGGTTCGCGATGCGCCAGTCGCCGCCGAGACGGTGCGCGCGCTGGTTCACGAGCGGCGAATATTCGAGGTGCTCGTACGAGCGGCGCTCGATCGGATCGAGCAGGATGAGTTTGCTCGAAAGCCACGGCTCGCACTGGCGCACGAACTGGTCCTTGTGCTTGAGCCATTCGCGCAGCGCCGCGGCGTCGTTGTGGACGAGCGCGTAGCTGTAGATCGTCTCGTTCCAAATGTGATGCCCGCCGAGGAAGCCTGTGAGCTTCTTGAAAAACGCGGCCTCATGGCAGCGCCACGCGATGCGCGTGAGATTGATCGCCGCGAGATTGTTTTGCGCGAGGAATGTGAAGACGTCGTCCGCGCTGCCGTACTGCGAGATGTAGTCCCACGAAGCCTTGTCCACCTGCGTGAGCTTGCCGACGACATTGAACTCAAACGCCTTCGCCGCGGCCGCCGAGGTGTTCGCGACGGCGACATTCACCGGGAAGTGCGGAAACTTCACACCGGCCTTCGCGCTCACCGCGGGGAAGTAGAAGTAATACTCGAACGTCTTCGTCGTGTATGGCTCCAGCCGCACGTAGCGCGAATCGGTCGCCTTGCTGCCCGCGACGGGCACTGCGCCGAGCGGGATTTGCAGCAGCACCTCGGCCTTCACCGGCGCGCTCGTCGGATTCGTGACGACCGCATTTGCGCCATAGACGACGCCCGTGAGGAATTCCTCTGTCACGTATTTTTCAAACTTCTCGTTACCCTGCTGCCGGTAGCGATCACCCTGGCGGAAAAAGCTCTGCGAGACGAGCAGTTCGCCCTGCCCGGCCTTCGCGGCGGCGGCGGGTTTGATCTCCTTGTGGAAAACGATGAGCGGCCCGCCCGCGGTGAGCGTGAGCTGTCCGCCGTCGGCCTTCGTCGTGTGCTTCGGCGCGTCAAACGGCAGATCGAGCACGGCGAGCGCGAGCATCATCTCGCTGAAATTCCGGCTCGCCTCCGCGACGTGCGGCGAGACGAACGGTGTCTTCGCGCCCGATGCGACGTGCGCCGCGTAGTCGCGCCAGAATGCGTTCACCGGCACGAGCGAGGCGTTCTGATCCGTGATGCGCAGCCGGTAGTAATTGTTCTCCGCCCACTCCTTTGTCGCGCCGATCTGACGATAGTATGCGCGGACTGCGGCGCGATTTTCCCCGGCGACATCGCCCGCGAAATAGCCCCAATGGTTGCCCTTTTCCTCGCCATCTTCCACAGCAAGACCGGATTGATTGAGAGCCTTCTGGCGGTCTCCTGCCTGATGCAGCGCACCGCGCAAGGCGGGCTTGTCCTCCGCGAGTTCCTTCTTCGCATCTGCGAGCCGGTCCATCTCGTCGGAGCGAAGGGCAAGGCCGCGCGACTTCTTTTCGACCACTTCGAGGCCGAGCTGATCGGCCGCAGCCTTCCTCGCCATCGGGGTCGCCGATGATGCCGCCGATACTGCAGGAGCATTCGTCGGCACCGGATGCGGGGCGTCCGCCGCGCCCGTCGGCTTGGCAGGAGCCAGCGGGGACTTCGGCGCAGCCGCGTGCTCGGCCTTGGCGCGCTCCTCCCGGAAATTCGAGACGGGCGAATCTTCGCCGTGGGGCGTTTCGAGCGCACGCCCGCGCAGGCCTGTTTCAAAAAGCGCATCGAGCCGCTCGCGATCCGGCGGCAGCAGCTCCCACTTTTCGCGCAGGTTGCGCGCGAGATTTTCCGCCTCGCGGGGCAGGCGCTGGCCGAGCAGCGCGCGCTCGGCGGCGTTCAGTTTTTCAAATGCCCACGGCTCGAGGTACGGCTTCACCTCGTTGCCGAGCAGGAAGTCATTCATGAAGGTCCGGTCCTTCTTGTTCGCGAGATACGGCTTGATGACCTTGTCGAAAAACGCGGCGTCTTTCCGCGCGAGAAAAAGGTTCAGCTCGTGGCAGGCAAACTCGGAATACTTCGCGCGCTTCTCGTCGTCCTTGAGCTTCGGCCACTGGAGCTCCCACGCGAACTGCGCGAGGTTTGCGTCGTGGCTCAGCGTGGTGAAAAGCGCGTGGATGCCGCCGAGCGTGTCGTACGTCTCCATCTCGCTCGTAAGGATGTCCGCGAGCGTGAGCGTCTTGCCGTTCGCGAGCACGGTGGCCTCCTTCTTCTGGGTGAATGGCGTGGCCGGATCGAGATTCCGCGCGAGGCGGATGTCGGTGAATTTCGTCGGCACCTCCGGCATTGCGAACGAACGCCACACCGCGGCGTGCAGATCCTCGGCGTAAATTTGCACATGCTGGCGATCGCCGAGCGCCTTGCG
>JANXZI010000682.1 GCA_025355595.1 Spartobacteria bacterium | reverse complement strand
CGCGGGGACGCTCACTTTTTCGCGGGTAAAAAACACGCGGCTCGAAGTGGGGCTGTTGCGTGTGACGCCGGGGGATGCGTGCGGCGAGGATGGGTTCGATTGTCACGATTCCGCAGCGGTGCCGGCGGGCGGCGCGATGCCCGCGCTGGAGATCGGGACGCCGGATGCGCCGATCCCGGCGGGCGTGACGGCCACGATCCGGCTGCGGCATTTTGCGGGGATGAATCCCGAGACGCTCCCGGCCATCGTCGCGTGCGGCTCGCGCTGGGACGTGCATGGTGCGCCGATGGCGCGGACTTGGGTGAAACTCGGCGCGCCCGCAAAGGCCGGCGACACGAAGCTCACACTCACCGAGGCGGTGCCGGGCTGGCGCGTGGGCGACCGCGTGATCGTCACCGCCGGCAAGACGAACGATGAACATAAGACTTTCCGCCAGGACGCCGCGAAACATGCAAGCAGCGGCACCGAAGAACGCACCATCACCGCGCTCGACGGCGCATCGCTCACGCTCGACACGGCTCTTGATCGCTCGCACCACGGCGACGGCATGATGCGCTGCGAAGTGGCGAATCTTTCGCGCAACGTCGTCATCGAGAGCGCGGAGCCGGACGGCGTGCGCGGGCACACGATGTATCACCGCGACTCGGCGGGCGGCATCAGCTACGCGGAATTCCGGCATCTCGGGAAGGACGGCGTGCTCGGCAAATACGCGATCCATTTCCACCTCGTGCGCGACACGATGCGCGGCAGCGGCGTGACCGGCGCGAGCATCTGGGATTCGCACAATCGCTGGATCACCATCCACGGCACGGACCATCTGCTCATCCGCGATTGCGTGGGCTACCAGTCGCGCGGGCACGGCTTTTTCCTCGAAGACGCGACGGAGCAATGGAACGTGCTCGACCGCAATCTCGCCGTGCAGGCGTATCGCGCGAAACGGCTGCCGAAGCAGGTGCTGCCGTTCGACTCGAACGACGGCGCGGGCTTCTGGTGGGCGAACGGGCGCAATACGCTCACGCGAAACGTGAGCTGCGAGAATGACCAATACGGCTTTCGTTTCGAGCTGGCGAAGGCGAGCAACTTCAACCCGGTGCTGCGCATCCGCGGGCTCGACGGCGAGACCGAGGAGCGCGATGTGCGCACGCTGCCATTCGTGCGCTTCGAGGACAATGAGTCGCACAGTGAGGGGCTTTACAGTTTCAATTTTGGCGACGAAAAAAACGGCTCGGTCCACGGCGACCGCGAGCATCCGTTCATCGTGCGCGGGCTGCGCGCGTGGGAGACGCATTACGTGCTGCGGCCAAATGTGCAGTTCTTCCTGTGCGACGGGCTGAAGGTGAAAAATGCAGTGTATGGCGTGTATCACCCGGACTACGATGCGCACGTCTATCGCGACATTGACCTCGACAACGTAGTCAGCGAACCGATCAACCGCGGCCTCGACGACGACAGCGTGCAGAATGGCAACTTCACCTACGAACGGCTCACGATCGCGAACTGCAAAATCGGCCGCGACCCGCTGATCCAGATGGCCTGCACGTCGCCGCGCGAGGGAGCGGCGGGACATTTCCGCGATGTGCGCGTGGTGAATTCGCGCTCGCACAACAACGTCGTGGACCTCGGCGGCGGCCCGCGGAGCACGAAGCTGGAACACGCCGTGAGCTACTACTTCCACGAGCCCACGGGCACGCGGCGCGTGGTAAGCACAAAATTTCCCGATGAGATGAAAAGCGGCAGCTACGCGAGCATCGAAGGCTGGACTGGCACCGACGTGCGTGCCGCGGTCGTGACCGGCGTCGCATTTCCCGAACTGCTCAAGCCCGTGGACGACCTGCCGCCCGCGACACTCATCACGCGCATCACACGCGATGGCGGCAGGCTGCACATCCGCGGAATCGCGACCGACAACGGTGAAGTCGCAAAGGTGCTCGTGAATGGCACCGAGGCGAAAATCACCTCGCAACACGCCGGTGTGGCCGAGTGGGAAATCACACTGCCAGCCGCTGGCGACCTCACCGCGAAGTCCCGCGACTCCGCCGGCAACGAGGAACGCTGGCCGCACAAGTTCGCGGGAAGCCAATTTGCGGGGCGCGCAGAGATTCAGAAGCCTGCGGCGCCCGCGAGTGCGGCGCGGTGAGCGGGACAAGGGCGATTTAGGAAAACCGCAGCCGTGCAAGGAGAGGAACGACCTTTGGAGTACGGCGGGAAGCGACAGCGCCACGCCGCTTTCGGTCGCACGCGACGATCTCGGCGGAATTTTGCGAGCGAGGAGAAAAGCCCCCCGGAAATCCATCCAAAGGCGGTGTCGCGCTATCGCGGATGGGGCATTCCCGATCTGAAAAGCCCTCCGTGTCCATCCGTGAAATCCGTGGCCCATCATCCGCGGGATTTGTCAGAGGTCTTCGATTGAGTCACGGCAGATGAAGCACCGATCTTGACGCAACCGCGTGCCCTCCGCATCTTCTGCGCGCTTTGCGGATGACCCCTGGCGCGAGGCAAGCCAGGGATTCACACTATGCGCAAAACAAAAATCATCGCCACGCTCGGGCCGGCCACGGAATCGCCCGAGATGCTCCGCACGCTCATCGAGACGGGAGTGAATTGCTTCCGGCTGAACATGAGCCACGGGACGCACGACTGGGTCCGCGCCATCGTGCCGCGCATCCGCAACGCTGCGCGCGAGACGGGAAAAATCGTCGGCATTCTCATGGACACGCAGGGGCCGGCGATCCGCACGGGCGACTTGCCGGCGAAGCTGAATCTCAAGCCGGGCGACATTTTCGAGTTCACCGTGCGTGGTGAGAAGAGCGAGGAGCAGTTCAGCGTGGATGTGAATTACGACGGGCTGATTGACGACATCGGCGTCGGCGACACGGTGCTCGTGGACAACGGCGTCCTCCACATGAAGGTGCTCGAAAAGCTCGGCAACAAGCTGCGCTGCGAGGTGCTTACCGAGGGGGTGATGGGCTCGCGCCGGCACATCAATCTTCCCGGCGTAAAAGTGAACCTGCCGCCGCTGACGGAGAAGGATCTTGCGGATGTCGAACTCGGCGCGGAACTCGGCGTGGACTTTGTGGCGCTCAGCTTTTGCCGCGAGGCGAATGACGTGGCCGTGCTCCGAAAGGTGCTCGACGAGCACGGAAGCACGGCGCGCATCATCGCGAAAATCGAGGATCAGCTCGCGGTGAAAAACATCGCGTCCATCATTGATGCGACCGACGTGATCATGGTCGCGCGCGGCGATCTCGGCATCGAGTGCCCGATGGAAGAGTTGCCGATCATCCAGCGCCGGATCGTGAAGCGCTGCCTCGAACTCGGGAAGCCGGTCATCGTCGCGACACACATGCTGGAGAGCATGATCGTCAATCCCGTGCCGACGCGCGCCGAGGTGACGGATGTGGCGAACGCCGTCTTCGAGCAGGCGGATGCCATCATGCTCAGCGGCGAGACGACCACGGGGAAATATCCCATCCACTGCGTGAAGGTTCTCCACAAAGTCGCTGAACGAATCGAGCGCTCCGGCGGCCTCGGCTTTGCGGAGAACGCCGTGCTGGAAACGGATCGCGAAAAGACCGTGCGCAGCGCCGTCGTGCTCGCCAACAGCCTGCCCGACACGAAAATTGTCATCTTCACAAGGCGCGGGACGATGGCTGCATTCGTCGCCGGACAGCGCCCGCTTTACGCGCCGATCTTCGCGTTCACGCCGACGTGGGAGCTGTGCCGCAAGCTGTGCCTGCACCGCGCAGTCGAACCGATTTACATGCCATTCGAGGTGTCGCCGGAAAAGACGATCGCAGCGGCGGAACGGCTGCTTCTGGAAAAAGGCATCGTGAAAAGGGGTGACCACCTTGTGATCGTGAGCGACATCTTCGCCGGCCAGGACCGCTTCGACAGCATCCAGCTCCGGCGGATGCCGTAAGCGCGCTGGACACCGCCGCGGGCGCGGCGAACATTCCGCGCGTGGCCGCCGACCGACTTGCAGAGCAATTTCTCGAACACCTCGAGGTGGAGCGCAACGTCTCGCCAAACACGCTCGCGAACTACCGCCATGCGCTGGAAGGTTTCCGCCAGACCGTCGCGCAGCCGGCGTGGAAGGAACTGCGTGCGGATCATTTTCGCCGCTATCTTTTCGAGCAAATGAAGGCCGGGCTCGCAAAGCCGACGGTGCGCCTGCATTTCGCGGCGCTGCGGACGTTCTTCCGCTACCTCACCGAGCGCCACGGGTTGATGGACAATCCGCTCAAACAGGTGCAACTCCCGAAGCTGGATCGCGGTCTGCCGGTCGTGCTCACGCGCGCGCAGATCGACACGCTGCTCGCCGCGCCGATGGCGGTGGAAAAATCCGACCGCGCGCCAGTTTGGATGCCGCAGCGGGATGCGGCGATCCTCGAACTTTTTTACAGCAGCGGGCTGCGTCTCGCGGAACTCTCGATGCTCACGGTGCGCGACGTGGACATTTTCAACGAGACTGTGCGCGTGATGGGGAAGGGGCGGAAGGAACGCATCGTGCCGGTCGGTGCGCTAGCGCTGGAGGCGATCCAAAAATACCGGCAGGCGGCGCGCGTGGATGCGGGGCCGCTGTTCATCAACAAGTCGCGCAAGCGGCTCGGCACGCGCTCGGTGTGGCTCGCGATGCGGCGCTACCTGGCCCACGCGGGAATCCCGCAGACGGTTTCTCCGCACAAGCTGCGGCACAGCTTCGCCACGCACATGCTCGATGCGGGCGCGGACTTGCGCAGCGTGCAGTCGCTCCTCGGCCACGCGAGCCTCTCGACCACGCAGATCTACACGCACGTCACGACCGAGCGGCTGAGGAAGGCCTACGACGACGCGCATCCGCGCGCGTAGCGCGGGCATCGGATCGTGGGTTGGTTTTTGAGTCAGGCTGCCGTGACTGGTGACTGGTGAAAGGTGACTGGTGTTCAGCCTCGCTCGTGTCGTGAAATTCGGAAGACCAGTCAC
>JANXZI010000656.1 GCA_025355595.1 Spartobacteria bacterium | reverse complement strand
TGCCGGCTTCTCCCATTTTTTACGATGCATGCGCTTTGACAATGTTGGCACTTCATCCCTCCTTCTCCTGCCTTTTATCACTGGCGTCAATACCTGATGAGCAATCCCCGGTTCTGGACCGAGGAGAAGCGGACGATCATGCTGTTCACCGTGGCCGAACTGCTCGATGGGAACTTCGCGCACAAACTCGCGGGAAACCGGTCTGCACAAAGAATGAAGCTCGCGCGCATGCGTGCACTCGCATGATGCGCGCAGGTGCGCGAAGGTGTGGCCGCGTGCGCGCGCGCGAAGGCCAGAGTCGTCCGCGGCGAACGACAACCGGGAACGGCCAACGCCGCATTTTGGCTTGCCGAGCAGGATTCGCCGCGCGAGACACTGTGCTTCTTTTCCACACATGGACAAAATCCTGCCGCTCCTGCGCAAGAATGCGCGCGCTTCCATCGCGGATCTCGCGAAGGCTTCCAGCCTCGACGAAAGCGAAGTGACCGCGCGCATCGAGAAGCTGGAGCACGATGGCGTGGTGCTCGGCTACCAGGCGATCGTGGACCCGGAGAAAATCGCGCGCGAGAGCGTGACGGCGGTGATCGAAGTGAAGCTGACGCCGGAGCGCGACGGGGGCTTCAACAAGCTGGCGGAGCGGATCTCGAAATTCCCGGAGGTACAGAGCTGCTACCTGATGAGCGGGGGCTACGATCTCATGGTCGTGGTCGAGGGCCGCACGCTGCACGAGGTGGCGGGATTTGTGAGCGAGAAACTGAGCACGCAGAAGGGTGTGATTTCGACGGGGACGCATTTCCGCCTGCGGGCCTACAAGGAGAATGGGGTGGAGCTGAAAAAGGAGCCGGCGCCGGAGAGGCTGTCGGTGGCGCCATGAGCGAATTTAAGATTTCAGATTTAGGATTTAAGAGTTTGAGCGCGCCGGTGTGTGCCGGAAATGTTTTCTCGAACCGGAAGTTGAATTTTTTCAACGCAGAGGCGCGGAGGAAAAATGAGAGGTTCGCAGAGGGTGTGTCGCGGTCTTTTCCTCTGCGAACCTCTTCATCTCCAATCTGCGCCTCTGCGTTGGAAGAGGGATTTTCGGCACAGGGTTTGAGCGCCCGAGCTTGGTAGCCGTGCGTTCCCGCTTGGTGGCAGCGATTTTCTTCGCAGCAACCGGCATCCCACGCACGGCTCCACCGCTCGCAGACTCGCAGGCAGCTCGCGCAAAATCACACGGGGCCTGCGGCAAATCTTAAATCCAAAATCTTAAATCTTAAATTTCCCCATGTCTCTCAGCACTCACATCGCCAACCATGTCCGCGACATTCCCCGCTCGGGGATTCGCGATTTTTTCGAGATCGTCCAGACGATGGCGGACGTGATCTCGCTCGGCATCGGCGAGCCGGATTTTCATACGCCTTGGCGGATCCGCGAGGCGGCCATCTACGGGCTCGAACGCGGGCACACGGGCTACACCTCGAATCTCGGACTGCCGCGGCTGCGCGAGCGGATCGCGCAGTATGTGCAGAAGCATTTCCACGTGGGCTACGATCCGGCGACGGAGATCATCGTGACGGTGGGCGTGAGCGAGGCGATCGATCTCGCGTTGCGCGCGCTGGTGAATCCCGGCGACGAGGTGCTCTATCACGAGCCGTGCTACGTGAGCTACAGCCCGAGCGTCGTGCTCGCGCACGGCGTGCCGGTGGCAGTGCCGACGTTTGTGAGGGACAATTTCCGCATGACGGCGGAGGAACTCGCGAAGCTGATTACGCCGCGCTCGAAGGTGTTGATGCTGAATTTCCCCTGCAACCCGACGGGCGCGACGCAGACGCGCGAGGAGTTGGAGAAAATCGCGGCCCTTTGCGTGAAGCATGATCTCGTGGTGCTGACGGATGAGATTTACAGCGAGCTGACTTACGACGGCGCGGTGCATGTGAGCATCGCGGCGCTGGCGGGGATGCGCGAGCGGACGGTGTTCCTGCACGGGTTCTCGAAGGCGTTTGCGATGACGGGATTTCGCGTCGGCTACGCGTGCGCGCCGCCGGTGCTCACCGAGGCGATGATGAAGGTGCATCAGTATGCGATTCTCTGCGCAAACACGATGGCGCAGGACGCAGCCATCGAAGCGCTGGAGAGCGGCGAGGGCGACGTGGCGATGATGCGCAAGGAATACGAGGCGCGGCGCAATTTCATCGTGCGAAGTCTGAACGACATGGGGCTGCCGTGCTTCAAGCCGCTCGGGGCGTTCTACGTGTTCCCGGACATCACGAGCACGGGACTCACGAGCAAGGAATTTTCGCTGCGGCTTTTGCAGGAGAAAAAAGTGGCGTGCGTGCCGGGGCCGGCCTTCGGCGTGAGCGGAACGGGGCATGTGCGGTGCAGCTACGCGACGTCGATGGAGAAGATCAAAATCGCGATGCAGCGGATGGCGGAATTCGTCGCGGAGGTGCGGAAGTGAGCGCGGCATCCGTGAAAAAAGCCGTGCTGCTCGCCGCAGGCAAAGGCACGCGGATGAAGGAACTGACGGACGACATTCCCAAGCCGATGCTGGAAGTGCGCGGCAAGCCGATCCTGCTGCACATCGTTGAGGGATTGCGCGCGGCGGGCGTGACGGATTTTTGCGTCATCGTCGGCTACCGCGCGGACGTGGTGCGCGATTTTTTCGGCGACGGATCGAAGTTTGGCGTGCGTGTATGCTACGCGACGCAGGTCGTGCAGGACGGCACCGGCCGGGTGGTGGAACTGGCGAAGGAATTCGCAGGCAACGATGCGTTCGTGCTCAGCTACGGCGACATTTTGATCGATCCGGAAAACTACGCGCGCCTCACCGGACTCGGCGACGCCGAGGGCATTGTGACCGTGAAGCACAACGAAGGCGAGATGGCCAAAGGCGGCTGCGTCGTGGTGAATGCGCGCTTCGAGCTGACCGATCTGATCGAGAAGCCCGCCGGCCCCGCGCCGAGCCCGTGGTACAACGCCGGCGTGTACACTTTCCGCGCCAGCATTTTCGATTTCACGGCGCGGCTGAAACTTTCCAAGCGCGGCGAATACGAACTCACCGACGCGATCCGCGAACTCGCGCAGAGCGGGAAAGTCGTGCGCGTCGCGGAACTCAGCGGTGACTGGGCCGACGTGCGCGACCCCGAGGTGCTTGCCATTTTGAACCGTTAATTGCCAAATCGCGCTTGCAGTTGCGCCCGGCCCAAGCTCCGGGATTTGATGGACATTGGCGCGTTGCAGAAAAATTTGAAAAAAGGCTGACTTTTTGCTAGCCAAACGATGCGCAGCATGGGAGAAATTAAGATAGCCGTGGCTTCCACCCTTCGGCACTCACCGTCCATTCCAAAAACAAAACCCAGAAATCTATCATGAGCACTCCCGTCCAATTCCCTGAAAAATACGTCCGCGAGCACACGCCCTCCGCGGAAGACATCATCTTCACGCGCCGCCAGTTCCTGCTCCGCACGGGCATGGGCTTCGGCGGCATGGGCCTCGCCGCGGTTTTTGGGATCAATCCTTGGGCGGACGGTGCATCGGCATTGGCTCCCGGCGGTCTCAAGGTCACCAATCCCCTTGCGCCAAAGACGCCGCATTTCCCGGCCAAGGCCAAGCATATCATCCATATTTTCGCATCGGGCGGCCCCACGCAGGTGGACACGTGGGATCCGAAGCCGGAGCTGACGAAGTTCGACGGCAAGAGCATCCCGGGGCATGATGGCCTCGCGTTTGGCTCGCCGTTCAAATTCACGAAGATGGGCAAGAGCGGCGTGGAAGTGAATATGGAAGTCTTCCCAGGCTTGGGCAAACACATTGACGACATCGCGGTCATCCGTTCGCTGTGGACCGATGTCCCTGCGCACGAAGTCGCCCAGCGCTTCATGAACACGGGTTCGCTCCAGCTTCCCAAGCCGTCGTTCGGTTCATGGGTCGTTTACGGCCTCGGCACGGACAACCAGAACATGCCCGGCTTTGTGACCATCGGTGGCCGTCCTGAATGGCGCCAGTCGTCGTTCCTGCCCGGCACCTACCAGGGAGTGAATGTGAACTACTCGCGCGGGATGAACCTCGACAACGTGATTCTGAACATCCGCAATCAGTTCAGCCCGATGGAGCGCCAGCGCCGTCAACTCGACCTCGTGAAGGATCTCAACAAGATGCACGCCGCCGCCCTGCAAAAGGACGCGCAGCTTGAGGCCCGCATCGAGGCGTTTGAAATGGCATTCAAGATGCAGACCGAAGCTACCGATGCGTTCGATGTGACGAAGGAGCCGGAGAGCGTTCAGGAAATGTACGGCAAGACCGACCTCGGCGCGAAACTGCTCGTCGCCCGCCGCCTCGTCGAAAAGGGCGTCCGATTTGTTCAGGTCGAAGCGGGCGGCTGGGACATGCATGGCGGCATCGCCACCGCCCTGCCCCGCACCGGCGGTGCCATTGATACGCCTGCCGCCGCTCTTATTCAGGATCTCAAGGATCGTGGCCTGCTCGATTCGACCCTCATCATCTGGGGCGGCGAATTCGGACGCACCGTCACCGCGGATCGCAACGGCAACGCCGCTCCTGGTCGCGACCACAACGGTCGCGCGATGGTCGCGTGGATGGCTGGCGGCGGCGTCAAGGGCGGTCAGGCCTACGGCGCGACGGATGAATTCGGCTCGAAGGCCGTCGAGAACAAGGTCCACATCCACGACTTGCACGCCACGCAGCTCGCGCTGCTCGGCTTCGACCACGAAAAACTCACCTACCGCTACAATGGCCGCGACTTCCGCTTTACCGACAACTACGGCAAGGTCGTGAAGGCGCTCGTCGGCTAAACGCGGACGCTGGAACAGCATTCTGCTCAGCGCCCGCCGGAAGCCGAGGCCTCCGGCGGGCGCTTCCTTTTCAACCACAAACTCCCGCATTGATCCGCCATCGCTGGCACGCATAGTTCTCCCGCACTTCAAACCTCTGTTCCCTTCATCTATGAGCAAATCCAAACCCACCTTCATCCTCACCGGAGCGCTCGCATTCGTGCTGCCTGCGTTCGCCGACGAACCGACCAAGGAGCAACTCGACTTTTTCCAAGGGAAGATCCTCCCAATACTCAGCGAAAAGTGCTACAAGTGCCACAGCCTCGAATCCGGCAAGAGCAAGGGCGGCATGACGCTCGACCTCGCGGCATCTACACTCAAGGGCGGGGACACCGGCCCCGGCATCGTCCCGGGAGACCCCGCAAAATCGCTCATCTATAAGGCCGTCACGTACACAGACAAGGACATGGAAATGCCGCCGTCCAGCAGTGGCGGGAAACTTTCCGACCAGCAGATCGCGGACATCGCGACTTGGATCAAGATGGGTGCCCCCGATCCACGCAAGGACGCTGCGAAGGCGAAAAAATTGAGCGGCTTGAATGACGGCGCGCGCAGCCACTGGGCCTACCAGCTCCCCAAGAATTGGACCCGCGTCAAACTTCCGGTCAACAAGAACCAAATCTGGTGCCGCACTCCGATCGACGCGTTCATCCTCCAAAAGCTCGAGGCCAAGGGAATGCTCCCCTCCCCAGACGCAAATCGCGAAATCCTCCTCCGCCGCGCCTATTATGATCTCATCGGCATGCCGCCGAACCCGGCGCAGATCGAGGCGTTCCTTTCCGACCGCACGACAAACGCATGGGAGAAGGTCATTGATGGCCTCCTCGCCAGCCCGCACTACGGTGAACGCTGGGCCCGTTACTGGCTGAATTCCGCGCGCTATGCCGACACCATCGGCGGCGACGCAAACACCAATAACGGACGTCAGGACTATCGTTATCCGAATGCGTGGACGTACCGCGACTACGTCGTCCGCGCGTTCAACGAGGACAAGCCCTACAATCAGTTCATCATCGAGCAACTCGCTGCCGATCACATTTACCCGGTGCAGCCCATCACCGCCACCGTGCCGACAGGCAAGATGGCGAAAGCCAAGGCTCCCGTGGTGAAAAAAACCGACGCGACTGCCGCTGCTAAACCCGATCCTACGATGATGGCCGGCGACGGTGTCGGCGTCTCCGAAGGGAAGGAGACGCAGGGCGACAAGAATCTCGCCGCGCTTGGCTTCCTCACTGTCGGCATGCGTTTCAACAACCAGAACGACAGCATTGATGACAAGATCAACGTGTTCTCGAAGGCCTTCATCGGCGTCACCGTAGCGTGCGCCCGCTGCCACGACCACATGTTCGACCCCGTCCCGCAGGCGGACTACTACGCGCTGCACGGCATCTTCGCGAGCAGCGAGGAGCCGGTGGAAGAGGAAAGGCCAGTCATTGCCAAGTCCGATCCCAGCGCCAAGGCTGACTTCGAGAAAAGGATTGCCGGCGTCGTGAAGGAGAATCGCGACCTCTACTATCGCGAAGTCGAACACTTCCTCACGCTGCTCCACGGCAAGCCCGCAGACTACATGCAGGCCTCCCTGCTCGGGGGCCGGATGGCTGGAAAGAATGCCGAGGAACGCCAGGCAATCATCAAGAAGGCCGATCTCGACGTTCCGTTCACGAACTTCTTCGCGCGCGTCATGCGCACGGAGCATCCTGTCTATGGCCCGCTGAAAAAACTCGAGTCACTCAGCGAAAGTGAGTTTGCGTCCCGCGGCGCGGCGACCATCGCCGAGATGAAAAAGAGCGGCCGCTACAATGCGATCGTCATCGATGAACTGGCCAAGGCCAACCCGCATTCCCACTACGAGGCGGTGGCAGCCTACGAGGCCCTCCTCAAGCGCATGACTCCAAAGCTGAAAGGCTTCGTTGCCGCATTCAAGGACGCCTCCACCGACACCGTCACCGGCTTCACCGCCGCGGAAGTCGAGCTGCTCTCCGGCCCCTTCGCACTGGTCACCGCCCCGCAGGCGACGACCGACTGGGTCCGCAGCGCGATCGGCACCTGGAACAACCAGATGACCGGACGCGCGCGGTTCGTCTTCGCGAAAATCAACGACCTAGAGCTCACGAATCCCGGTGCACCGTCCCGCGCGATGGTCATGGTGGACAAGTCGAGCCCGAAGAATTCGAACCTCCTCCTCCGCGGTCAGGCAGGCACGCCAGCCGGGATGGTTCCGCGCGGATTCCTGACCATCCTCAGCCCCGACGGCCAGCGCCAGGCATTCAGTCAGGGCAGCGGACGCCTCGAACTCGCCAAGGCCATCGCGACGAAGGACAACCCGCTCACTGGCCGCGTCATCGTGAACCGCGTCTGGCTCCAGCACTTCGGCGAAGGCTTCGTCCGCACCCCCGACGACCTCGGCGTGATGAGCGAAAAGCCCACGCATCCCGAGCTGATTGACTACCTCGCGAGCTGGTTCGTGGACGACAAGGGAGCGAACTGGAGCATCAAGAAACTCCACAAGTTCATCATGCTCTCACGCGTCTATCAGGAGAGCAGCTACACCCGCCCCGACTACGAAGTCATGGAGCCGGACAACCGCCTGCTCTGGCGCGCAAATGTCCGCCGCCTCGACTTCGAGTCCTTCCGCGATTCGCTGCTCGCCATGTCGGGCCGACTCGATCCGAAGATGGGAGGCCAGCCCGTCAACATCACCGACGAGCCCTACAGCTATCGCCGCAGCATCTATGGCTACATTGACCGCGGCAACGTGCCCGAGCTGATGTTTCTGTTCGACTTCAGCGATCCTGACATGCCGAACACGAAGCGCTCGACCACCGTCGTGCCGCAGCAGGCGCTTTTCCTCATGAACAGCCCGATGGCCGTGGATGTCGCACGCCGCGTCGTCGCACGCAGTGAATTCACGCGCGCCGACAATGATCTGCGCCGCGTCTTCGCGCTTTACCGGATCATGTTCCAGCGCCAGCCGGGGCCGCAGGAAATCCAAATGGGAATCAACTTTGTTACGAAGGAAAAGACGAAGCAGGCCGAGGTGGACGCGATGGGTCCGAAAATCGCCAAGAAGAACGCCGAAATCCAAAAGCGCGTGGACGACCTCGCCAAGCGTGACAACGACGCCAAGCGCGCCGTTCAAAATCAGGGCGAAATCGTCGAGCGCAAGGTGCTCAAGCCGTGGGAAGCCTACGCGCACGCCCTGCTCTTCGCAAACGAGGCCATCTACGTGAACTGACCGCCCCGGAAAATAACTCAGCAAATGGGCGCACCCTCACCGGTGCGCCCTTTTTCTTTTCATGGCTGCTTGCACGAGCGCCCCCACCCCGCTACCACGCGCGCCCCATGCTTCGTATCCGCGCCTTTCAGGGCCTCGTGCCCGACCCCGCCCAAGTCTCCGAGATCGCCTGCGTCCCCTACGACGTGCTGAACGCCGACGAGGCCCGCATCCTCGCCGAAGGAAAACCCAACACGCTCCTCCGCGTGGACCGCGCGGAACTCGAGCTGCCTGCCGACACGAACCCGTACTCCGACGCGGTGTATGCGCGCGCGAAGGCGAACTTCGCACGCCTCCAGCAGACCGGCGCACTGCGACGCGAAAGTGCGCCCGCGATTTACCTCTACCAGCAGCACATGGGCGCGCATGTGCAGACCGGCATCACCGCCGTGTGTCACATGGACGACTACGTCCACGAGCGCGTCGCAAATCCGAACGCGCGCGACATCATCAAAAAGCACGAGCGCACGCGCATGGACAAGGAAGACGACCGCACGCGCCTCATCGGCACGCTGCGCGCCGACACCGGCCCCGTCTTCCTCACGTACCGTGACCGGGCGGAAATTGACGCCATCGTTGCCACCGAAACCGCCAAGACGCCGGTGAATGACTTCACCGCGCCCGACGGCATCCGCCACAGCGTCTGGAAAATCACCGCGCCCGATGTGATCGCTGCGCTCGTCGCCGAGTTCGGCGCACTGCCCACTGCGTACGTCGCCGATGGCCACCACCGCACCGCGAGCGCCGCGCGAGTCGGTCTCGATCTCCGCTCGAAAGGGCAGTCCACCGCGGACTCCGACTGGTTCCTCTGCGTGCTCTTCCCCGCGAGCCAACTCCAGATCATGCCCTACAATCGCACCGTGAAAGACCTCAACGGCTTCACGCCCGAGCAGTTTCTCGCCGCCGTTGGAAAGGCGTTCACGCTCTCGCACGACACCACCGCGACACCCACGAAGCCCGGTGACATCCGCATGTATTTCGTAGGGAAATGGCACGCGCTCGCGTGGCAGCACGCGGCTGACGCGGACCCGATCTCGCGCCTCGATGTCGAAGGCCTCCAGCAGCGCCTGCTCGCGCCCGTGCTCGGCGTGGACGACCCGCGCACCAGCAAGCGCATTGATTTCATCGGCGGCATCCGCGGCCCCGGCGAACTCGTGAAGCTCGTGGACAGCGGGAAAGCCGCCGTCGCATTCTCGATGTTCCCGACCACCGTGCAGCAGCTCATGGACATCGCCGACGCCGGCCAGATCATGCCGCCGAAAAGCACCTGGTTCGAGCCAAAGCTGCGCTCCGGACTTTTCGTCCACACGTTCTAAAAATCGCGGAGGCAACCGCGCTCAATCCAATGTGCGCAGCCCCTCGGTGACGCTCATCCTCGCCACCGCGATCGCCGGTGCGAGGCACGACACGATCCCGAGCATCGCCGCCACCAGCGCCGCCGTGCCGAGCATCTGCGGCGTCACCTCCAGCGTCACAAAAATCCCGTGCGTCGCCCTCGGCACATCCATGCCCGTGTAGAACGCCCACGCGCCACCCGCGCCGATCAGCGCGCCGAGCGCCGCGAGCCCGAAGCTCTCCGCGAGAATCAGCGCAAACAAATCGCGCCTGCGAAAACCCAGCGCCTTCAGGATCGCCAGTTCGCGGAAACGCTCACGCACCGCCATGCTCATCGTGCTCGCCGTCACCATCACCAGCGTCAGCAGCACGAACCCGCTGATGCTGCCGATCAAAAATTTGATCCCTCCCCACATCGAGACGAACGAAGCCTGAAACGCACGCTCGCTCTCCGCCCGCACTTCATTCGCCGTGTTTGCAAACGCCTTGTTGATCTCATCAATCACCTGCGGCATCACCTCCGCAGACGACACCTTCAGCCACCACATCCCCGTCTGCCCCCAGTCGTGCATGGCTTCGTCGAGGTACTTGTGGTGCAAGAAAAGATTCCGGTCGTCCACCGTGCCGAAATAGATGCCGGCGACTCGCATCTCGAGCTTGCAGGGGAAAATTCCGCTCACGAGCGTGAAACGGTCGCCCACCTTGTAGCCGTACTGCTGCGCCGTATCGCGGCCCACGATGCAACTCGTGCGATCCTTCAGCCACGATTCGTACTCGGCCGCAGCACAATGAATCTCCGGGAAAAGTCGTTTCAACTTCGACGGCTCGATCGCCAGTGTCCCGAACCGAATCCCGCCATCGGGATCGGTCTTGCCGCCGAAAAAAATAAACGGCGTCATCACATCCACGCCCGGCACACGCTCGATGATCGCGCGCTGCCGCTGCGGGATGAGGCTCATCAGCGACACCTTGTTCCGCACCGCCACGCGCAGGGCCGCATCCGCGTCCGTCGGCGGCTGGGTGAATTCCCGCAGTAGCACCATCAGCGACACGAGCAGGAAAAGGCTCACCGCCGCGCTCAGCACACTCAGCAGCAGCCGCCGCTTGTTGCGCAGCGCATTGCGGATGACGAACCCCGGAATGCTCATCGGGGCGCCTTCTGCAAAGTGCGACCGCAAGCTCCCGAAACTCGCAGCCTGAACCGCAGCTCAACGCAGAGGGACGCAGATGAATTCCAAAAACATCTGCGTTCATCCGCGTTCATCTGCGGTTCAAATTCCCCGCTCACGGCAACAGCTTCCCCTTCTCGAGATGAATCGTCCGCGAGCCATGCGAGGCCGCACGCGGATCGTGCGTGACCATGATCACCGTCTTGCCCGCCTCCCCGCTCAGCGTCTGCAAAATCTCCAGCACCGTGTCTGCGCTCGCACTGTCGAGATTTCCCGTCGGCTCATCCGCCACGATCAGCCGCGGGTCCGTCGCGATCGCGCGTGCGATCGCCACGCGCTGCTCCTGCCCGCCGGACATCTGCTTCGGCAGATGCTTGCGGCGATCGGCGAGGCCCACGAGTTCCAGCGCCGTATTCACGAGTTCGCGACGCTGCGAGGAGGACAGATCCATGAGCAGCAGCGGCAGCTCCACATTTTCAAACGCCGTGAGCACCGGGATGAGATTGAAGCTCTGAAAGACGAAACCCACATTCTGATTCCGCCAGTCCGCGAGTTGCGATTCGTCCAGGTCTGTTACATCGATCCCGCCGACGTGGCAGCTCCCCGAGGTCGGGCGATCCACGCCGGCGATGATGTGCAGCAGCGTGCTCTTGCCCGAGCCGGACGGCCCCATGAGCGAGAGAAATTCGCCGCGCGCGATGTCCAGGCTCACATCATCGAGTGCCGCGATTTCCATTTCGCCCTGGCGATAGATTTTTGAAAGATGGCGAATGGTGACGATCGGCTCGTGCTGCACGCGCGATCTCTACGCGACGTTCACGCCCCGCGCAACGCGCTCCGCTCATCACATGATTTGAATCCTCCGTCGGCAGTGGCTCCATCTAGTGCAGCGTCACGCGTAAAATGATGGGTTCATCGAACGTGCGTGGGTGTGACTGGTATCCAGTCCTGATCGCCTTGTGAAAACCCGATGAACCGTCACTTTGCCGCTTCCGCGTTGCCGCGCCCAGACCCTGCAAGCCGATCAGGTTGGCTCCATGGAAATCGGGCAAAGTCCCCCGGAAACGGCTCAAAAGCCCGAGCCCGCCCGAGTCAGTGCCCGGAGGCCCCAGCGGGCTTGGTCGCAGGAGCGGCATGCTCGTCCCCCGCCGCATGGTGCGTGTGCTGACCGAACTGCGCGTAGCCCGCGATCACCAGACCGACAACCGTCACCGCGATGCCGACACGCAGGAAAATCTTCATCTCCGTGAGCAGCACTAGCGAGCAGAGCACGACGGCGATGTGCAGACATATCTCGGACAGCTCAAACCAGTGATGCCTGTGCCCCGCGGTCGCTGCCGCGATCCGGTCGGCCTTGGCTTCATTCTGGATGCCATCATTCTCGGCCTTGTACTCGGCATTTTTCTTCCCAAGCTCCGCCTTTTCCGCCTCGATCATTTTCCGCTGCGCCTCGCTCGGCGTCCCGGCCAGTTCGAATTCGATGCGCCGGATTTCAAGTTCGTTCGCATAGCTCCGCTGGCGCTTGGCCTGGTACCAGGCGAAGCCGTTCGATGCCTTGACTTCCTTGACGATCATCTCGTTCGCCTGCTGGTTCGTCACGGCTGCGACGATGGCCATGATGACGGCGAGGACGGCGATGAAGATGCCGACGTATTTCTGCTGCGGATTCTCCGCGTGATGGGGAAGGTGTTCGGACATGGTGGCGCGCAAAAAATCAAACCAGCCCTGCTCTGACGAGCCAAATCACGTTCCACGCCCGGAACGCGGGCCCAGCAACATTTTATCCGCAGAAATCGGAAACATGAAAGCGCACGGTTGGCGACGCGCACCGCAGCCTGAATTCGTGCCGGAGAACTGTCCGCAAGGACTCGAAACCAAGCTCGCCGGAACGACAGCGAGTTTCCCCGGCACGCCCTACTGCTGGGTCACGTGTGATGTGGAGGATTCAACAAACGCGCAGAGGATGTGAGTGGTGACTGGGGAGAAGTGATTGGAATCCAGCCATGATTGCCTCGTGAAACCCGGAGGACCAATCACCGTTCACCCGTCACCCGTCACAGCAGCCGGAATCGAAAACCAACCCGTTATTTCACCGCTGACGCAGCCCTATTTTCCGCCCTCGAAAATCTTCTCCAGCGCGGCGAATCCAGCGTCCTTGAGCTTCGCCCTCGGGATGAATTTCAGCGCGGCGCTATTGATGCAGTAGCGGAGGCCGGTCGGCTTCGGGCCGTCGTCGAAGACGTGGCCGAGGTGCGCGTTGCTCGTCTTCGCGCGGACTTCCACGCGCACCATGCCGTGCGAAGTGTCGCGCTTTTCGATGACTTCCGTCTTGTCAATCGGCTCGAAAAAACTCGGCCAGCCGCTGCCGGAGTCGAACTTCTGCCGACTCGCGAAAAGCGGCTTGCCGCTGATGACATCCACATAGACGCCCTCCTCGTGGTTGTTCCAATACTTGTTCTCAAACGGGCGCTCCGTGCCGCCCATGATGCAGACGTTGTACGCCTCTTTGTCGAGGTGCTTGGCGAGTTCTTCCTTGCTGGCTTTGCTGAGATCCTGGGGCTTGGTGTCGTTCACGGGTTTGGCTTTGTCTTCGGCGTTGCAGCCGCACACGACGAAGGCGGTGGCGGCGAAAAGGGTGAGGGAGAAGGTTTTCATATTCGGGGCAGGAACATCGCGCATTTTTCCCGCGCGTCAATTCAAGCGCCGAGTGGGTCGTGGCTCAATTTGAATCCGGTTCGATCCGCAGCGGTTCGCGGCGAGTTCGGCGTCGGCGTCGCACGAACACCATCACCCAGAAGAGGACGATTGCGCTGAGTGCTCCGAGAGCACGCCAGTCTGGTTCGGAGAAAACAAAGTCCGTGTGCTGAAACGGAATGAATGTGTGCCCTGTCGGATGCTCTGGAGAGGGCATTTGGTCTGGTGGCGCGGATTGCTGATAACTCAGTTCAAGGGCCGCGCGCGGCTGAGCGGATCGGGATCATTTTCCTCCAGCCGGATGCGCGCGCGCACCTTTCGCAGCCCGAAGCGCGCTCCCAGCCCCGCGACGATGAAAACCGGGAGCGCGAAAAGCTGGCCCTTCAACGCGATTTGCAGAAAGGCCATCGTGCCCATGAGCGAGCCGATCCACAGGCCCACGCTTGCGCGCCCGACCCACGCGCGTTCGCGAGGCCCGTGCGAACGGCGCATTTCCACGAGGGTGTATATCGCCCATGGAATCGCGCCGATGACGAAAAGGATGATGATGTATCTGCCCATCTGCGCCCAGCATACCCGCGCATCGCGCGCACGCCAAGCGCTCACATGACGGGCCGCCTTGACGGGTGACGAAATCCAGAGGATCCGCAGAAGTCAGCGCGCTGACGAAGACGCCTGCGGCGGGTGAGCTTCTAACATCGAACGTTTAACTCCTCACGCCTAATGACGTCCAACCTGAGGCCGGAAGTCCTCCCTTAAAATTTCGGTGTTAGACGTTCGATGTTAAAAGTTCAGCCCCGCGCAGCGGCCTTTCAAACAGCCATCTCTGCGTCGCAATTTCCTTCATGCCTCAGCCCCGCGCGACCCGCATCCGCGCCCATCGCCGGTTGAAAATTCGGCGCCGGCACCGCACATGCGGCCAACTTCCGATTTGATCTCCGCGCATTCCCCACACATACCACGCGCCCGCAAATCCGCCGCACACCCGGCGCCGCGCGTCACTTCCAGAATCATGTCCCACTCAGAAATCCCGGGCGGCGTCACCGCCGCGCAAGGCTTCCAGGCCGGCAGCATTTATTGCGGCATCAAGGCGGCAAACAAGAACAGCCCGGACATCGCGCTCATCGTGTCGAACACGAAGGCCGTGGCCGCGGGAACCTTCACGACGAACAAGGTGAAGGCCGCGCCCGTGCGCGTCTCGCGGACGCATCTCGCCTCGCCAGACGTGCGCGCGATCGTCGCGAATGCCGGCAACGCGAACGCCTGCACCGGCGTCCCCGGACTCGAGAATGCGAAGCGCATGTGCGTCGCCACCGCCGACGCGCTCGGCCTCCGCCGACAGCAGATCATGGTGTGCTCGACGGGCCGCATCGGCGTGCAGCTTCCCATCGAGAAAATGGAGGCGACACTCGCGAATTCAGCGCAGTGCCTGAGCCTCAACGGGAGCGCCGCCGCCGCGCGCGCCATCATGACCAGCGACACTTTTCCGAAGGAGTTCGCGGTCGAATTTTCCGCGCACGGGAAAAAAATCCGCATCGGCGGAATCGCGAAAGGCGCGGGGATGATCGATCCGAACATGGCGACAATGCTGTGCTTCATCACGACCGACGCCGCGATCAGCCGCACGACTTTGCAGAAGGCGCTGAGCGTGTCGGTCGAGCAGTCATTCAACCGTATCACGATTGATGGCGACATGAGCACGAACGACACCGTCATCGCGCTCGCGAATGGTGTGGCCGGAAACAAGGCGCTCAAGTACGGCTCAAAGGAATTCAAGGCGTTCCAGGCCGCGCTCGACGACGTGACGCGCGAACTCGCCTGGATGATCGTGAAGGACGGCGAGGGCGTGACGAAATTCGTCGAGGTCCATGTGCACGGCGCGGCCTCCCTCGCGGACGCTCGCCGCGCCGCGGAGGCTATCGCCAACAGCACGCTCGTGAAATGCGCGTGGTTCGGCCAGGACCCGAACTGGGGCCGCATCATGGACGCCCTCGGCTACTCCGGTGCAAAAATGCGCGAGGAACTCGTGGACATCTACTACGACGGCGTGCTCGCCGTGAAAGGCGGGATGCTGGCAAAGACGCCTTTCGACAAGCTGCGCGAAATCGTAAGGCAGAAGCGCTTCACCGTCTGCGTGGACCTGAACCTCGGGCGCAGCGAGCACATCGTGTACACGACGGACTTCACGCAGGAATACGTGAAGCTGAACATGGGCGACGGCACCGGCGGCTAGCGGAAAGTTTCCCGCCGCTCCCCTGTCATTCGTCATCCATCATTCGCCATTTTTCCCAATGTCCATCTCCGTCCACTCGCGCGCAGAAACCCTCATCGAGGCGCTCCCCTATATCCAGAAATTCCGCGGCAAGCTCTTCGTAATCAAATACGGCGGCAGCGCAATGGAGGATGACGCGGTGATTGATCGGCTGCTCCGCGACATCGTGTTCCTCGAGGCAGTCGGCATCAACCCGATCGTGATCCACGGCGGCGGCAAGGCCATCTCACAGCGCATGCGCGACGCTGGGCAAAAACCGCGCTTCGTGAACGGCCTACGCGTGACCGACGCCGAGGCGATCGCGATCGTCGAGAGCGTGCTCGACGGTGTCATCAATCCCGACATCGCCGCGCGCATCGTGAAATTCGGCGGACGCGCCGAGGGGATCCACGGCAAGTCGGTGCTCGTCGGAAAAAAACTCCCGTTGCAAAGCGAGGGCTCCGAAAAAGTGGACCTCGGCTTTGTCGGCGAAGTCATCTCAGTCCGCACCGCTCCCATCGAGGCCATGGTGCATCGCGAAGTTGTGCCGGTGATCAGCCCGCTCGCTCGCGACGACGCGGGCGTCGTGTATAACATCAATGCCGACATCGCCGCAGCCGGAGTCGCAGGCCGTCTGCGTGCCGCGAAAATGATCTACGTGAGCGACGTGCCCGGCCTCATGCGTGACCCGGACGACCGCGAATCGCTCATCCCGAGCATCACGCTCGCACAGATCGAAAAGCTGATCGCCGACGGTGTGATCACCGGCGGCATGATTCCCAAGGTCGAGAGCGCCGCGCGCGCACTGCGGCAGGGCGTGGAGAAAGTGCATTTCATTGATGGCCGCACACCGCACGCACTGCTCGTCGAGATCTTCAGCAACAAGGGCATCGGGACGGAGATCACGGCGTAGCTGCGCTCGTCAGAGCGCAGGAGGATTTTTTCCGGATGCAAGCGCGAGAATCAGCCCGCGCTTTGACCCGCGCGGCTACAAGTGGAACTCCGCGATTTTTTCCACGACGTAGTCCACCTGCTCAGCCGCGAGTTCGGGATAGATCGGCAGCGCGAGCGACTCGCGCGAAGCCCGTTCGCTCTCGGGAAAATCCCCCTCGCGACAGCCGAGATCGCGGAAGCATTCCTGCATGTGCAGCGGCAGCGGGTAGTAAATTTCCGAGCCGATTCCGGAATCGTTGAGGTGTTTCTTCAGCGCATCACGGCGCGTCGTGCGGATGATGAACTGGTTGTAGATGTGGTGATGCTCCGTGCCGGTGTCAGCCCAAGGCTCGATGGGCAGCGTGACCACTTTGTCCAGCCCGCGCGCGCTGAAACCCTCGCGGTATCGCGCCGCATTCCTGCGGCGGCCCGCGCCCCACTCATCGAGATGCGGGAGCTTCACGGAGAGCACGGCGCTCTGGATTGCATCAATGCGGAAATTGCCGCCGATCCATTTGTGAAAATAGCGCGGCTCCATGCCGTGATTTCGCAGCGCGCGGATCTTCGCGGCGAGCGCGTCGTCGGCGCACGTGACCATGCCGGCGTCGCCGAATGCGCCGAGATTTTTCGTCGGGTAAAATGAGAACCATCCGGCCTCGCCAATCGCGCCCGCGCCGCCGAGCGGATGCCGCGCGCCAAGTGCCTGCGCGGCGTCTTCGAGCACAGGCACGCCGTACTCTTTTCCGAGCGCGAGGATCGCCGCCATGTCCGCGCAACAGCCGAAAAGATGCACGGGGATGATGGCCTTGGCACCGGGATTTTTCCGCAGCGCGTCCTCGAGCGCGGCGGGCGAGATGTTGAACGTCGCGGGATCGATATCCACGAACACCGGCCGCGCACCGAGCCGGCTCACGCAGCCCGCGGTCGCGAAAAATGTGTACGGCGTCGTGAGGACGACATCCCCCGCCCCGATGCCGAGCGCCATGAGCAGGACGATCTGCGCATCGGTTCCCGACGACACGCCGATGCAGTGCCGCGCTCCGCAATACGCCGCGACGGCCTTTTCAAAGGCCTCCGTCTTTGGCCCGAGCACGAGCGCCTGGCTGTCGCACACCGCCTCGATTTCGGACATGAGGCGAGCCTTGAGCGGTGCATACTGCGCGCGGAGATCGAGAAGTGGAACCTGCATTCACGCACCATGCGGAACACGCCGCGCGCGCGTCGAGGCGGTTTTCTTCG
>JANXZI010000645.1 GCA_025355595.1 Spartobacteria bacterium | reverse complement strand
GAACGCATGGCGCGGATTGCGGATGATCGTCTGGAAAAATTTTGCCGATCCCTTGTCGAGATATTTGCTGATCGCGGCCAAGTTGCAGGCCGGATGCAAGTACTGCGCGAAGTGCCAGGTGTGCCCGTTTTCCCGCTGCGGCTTCCCGTCCTTGCTTGCCGAGATCACGCCGATCCGGAATGTCTTCCCGGCCGCCGCGGCGACGGAAACACCCGTGGTGGCGGCCGCCGCAGCCGAGCCCGCCATCGCCAGCAGTCCGCGTCGAGAGATGTTCATAGGATGATGTGCAAAATGGAAGCCGGGGCGTATGCGAGTCGAGCTTCCGGCTTCCTCCACCCGGCGGAGACAGATTCGTTGGCACATTTTGTCGGATGAAGCTGCGCCACAGATTCCGCCGCCGATGAAGTTCGTTGCCCGCGTGGAAAAGGCGGGCATACTTCGCCGCGTTCCCGCGCGAATCGCCGGGCCATTGCACCTGTAGCTCAACTGGATAGAGCAGCGGTCTTCTAAACCGCAGGTTAGGAGTTCGAGCCTCCTCGGGTGCGCCATGCAAGCGGCGCTTGCGACGCCGTTGCGCGATGGGTACGCGTGGAGCATGAGCCATGAAGCGTGAGGACGATGTAAAATTCATGCGCCTCGCGTTGCGCGAGGCTGCGAAAGGGATCGGGCGCACGTCGCCGAATCCCGCGGTGGGCGCGGTGATCGTGAAGGGGGGGCGGGTGATTGCGAAGGGCTGGCATCGCTGCGCGGGCGGGGCGCACGCGGAGGTGGAGGCGCTGCGCTCGCTGAAAGTTCCGCGGCGCGCTCGTGGTGCGACGATCTACGTCACGCTCGAACCGTGCTGCACGCATGGGCGTACGCCGCCCTGCACGGATGCGATCGCGGTGGCCGGCATCCGGCGTGTGGTGGTCGGTGCGACGGATCCGAATCCGCGTCATGCGGGGCGTGCGTTTTCCATTTTGAAAAAGGCAGGCATCGCGGTGACCACGGGGATTCTCGCGGAGGAGTGCGCGGCGCTGAACGCGGGATTCAACAAATGGATCACAACGGGGATGCCGCTGGTGATCGCGAAGGCGGGGCTTTCGCTCGATGGCCGGCTCACACGGCCGCGCGGCGAAGGTCCGTGGCTCACGGGTGAAAAATCACGCGCGGATGTGACGCGGCTACGCGCGCAGGTGGATGCGATCCTCGTCGGCGCGGGCACGGTGCGCGCGGACAATCCGCGGCTCACCGTGCGCGGACTGCGCGATGCATCGGCGCGGCAGCCGTGGCGCGTGGTGCTGACACGCAGCGGTCGGCTGGCGAAGACTGCGCATCTTTTTTCCGATGAGCACCGTGCGCGTACGCTCGTATTCCGCGGCAAATCGCTGCGTGCCGTGCTGCGCGATCTTGGCGCGCGCGGCTGCACGAGTGTGATGATCGAGGGTGGGGGAGCGCTGCTCGGCTCGGCGTTCGATGCGGGCCTCGTGGATCGTGTGCAGTTTTACCTCGCGCCGCTGCTGTGCGGCGGGCCGGATGTGATCGGGGGACGCGGTGCGGGCAGCACCGTCGCAGCGGTGAAGTTGCGGAATGTCGCGTTCCGAAAAATCGGACTGGATATCCGCATGACTGCGGAGGTGTGCCTGGCGGAGTGAGCCGGAGTGCGGGAACGGGGATCAGGTGCGCTCGGCTTCGCGGAGCGCATCGGCGTAGGGCGTATAGAAGCTCCGGTTGCGCACCATCGCGCGCCGCAGGACGTGTTTGATGTTTGGCACGTCGGCGAGGTTTACGACGAGGTTCACGCTGTGCTGCCAAGCTTCCATGTCGCTGTCGGTATGAACGCTGCAGCCGACGAGGGCGATGATCTGGCCGCGCCTTTGATCGGGCAGGATTTCCAGCGTGGCCTTGAGGATGGGATTGCCTTCAAGATTTGAGCCGTCGAAATGCTCGGCGATGACGACGACGTCGTAGGCGTGTGTCTGGAGCTTCAGCAGGATGTCCTCGGTGAAGAGGCCGGTGTGGATCTTGCAGCCGAGTTCGGTGAGGTTTTCCACGACGAGGCGCTGCACCTCGGGGACGTCCACGCAGATGAGTGCAGTGGTGTCGCCGGGCTCGAAGAGATCGATCCGGTGGTGAAATTCCTGCTCGGCGATATGGCTCATTGTGTGGCGAAGGATTGGAGGTCGAGTTTCAAGTCGGTGGTGTCCACCTCCACGAGGTTCAGGCGTTTCTTCGCGTCGTCCACGTAGCGGCTCATCTTGCCCTTGTTCGTCGAGTAGAGAAGGGCGGTTTCGTCGGTGATCTTCCGGCTCTCGAAGGCCGCGACGATCGCCTGGTCGAAGGTCCCCCAGCCGAACGTCTGGCTCTGCTCGATGATGTCGTAGAAGGTGCGCCCTTCGCCCTCACCCATCTGGATCGTCTCACGCGTGCGGATGCTGTTGCCCATGATCTCCTGCACGAGCTGGCGGCCCCCGCCGATGCGCGGCAGCAGGCGCTGCGAGA
>JANXZI010000715.1 GCA_025355595.1 Spartobacteria bacterium | reverse complement strand
CCCATTCCCGAGATGCCGCCGAACGGCTGTGTGAGCTGGAAGGTGTGCCGCGTCTCCGGGAATGACCGGAAGGCCGCGTTCACCTTCTCCGTGTAGAGCGAGGTCTGCTCGATGGTGGAATTTGGCGAAGCCTGCACGATGCCGAGGATCACGCCCTGATCCTCCTTCGGCGCGAGTTCGCCCGGCGTGAACATGAAGAGCGGCACGCCGAGCAAAATCACGATCGCCGCGAGCGTGAGCGTGACGGGCCGCCAGCGGAGGGTGCCGGAGAGCGTGCGCATGTAGCGGTTGCGGAGCGCGTCGAAGCGGCGGTTGACCCAGCCGGCGAAACCGCGGTGCGAGTCGCCTTCGCGCAAAAGTTTCGAGGACATCATCGGCGAAAGCGTGAGCGCGACCACGCCGGAAACCACGACCGCGCCGGCGAGGGTGAAGGCGAATTCGCGGAAGAGCGTGCCGGTAAGTCCGCCCTGCACGCCGATGGGCGCATAGACGGCGGCCAGCGTGATCGTCATCGCGATGATCGGGCCGACGAGTTCGCGCGCGCCTTTCACGGCGGCTTGAAATGCCGAGAGCCCCTCGTGCAGATGACGCTCCACATTTTCCACGACGACGATCGCGTCATCCACCACGAGGCCGACGGAGAGCACGATGGCGAGCAGCGTGAGGAGATTCAGCGTGAAGCCGAACGCGAGCATGAGGAACGCCGCGCCGATCAGCGAAATCGGGATCGCCACAATCGGGATGAGGACGGAGCGCCACGAGCCGAGAAAAAGGAAGATCACCGCGACGACGATCAGCAGCGTCTCGGTGAGCGTGCTCAGCACTTCGTGCAGCGCGTCCTGGATGTATTTCGTGGCGTCGTACGGCACGCCGACTTTCATTCCCGCGGGCAACTGGCGCTCGATCTCTGGAAGCTCCGCGCGCACGGCTTTGATCACGTCGAGCGAGTTCGCGGTGGGCAGCACCCAGATGCCCATGAAGGTCGCCTTCTGCCCGGAGAACCGCACGTCCATGTCGTAATCCTCCGCGCCGAGTTCCACGTCGGCGATGTCCTTGATCCGGATGATCGTGCCGCCCTTCTCGCGGACGGCGAGTTCGCGGAACTCGTCGGCATTCCGCAGATCGGTGTTCGCGATGAGATTGATCGAAATCATCGAGCCCTTCGTCATGCCGAGGGCGGAGAGATAGTTGTTCGCCGCCAGCGCCTGCCGGACCTGACTCGGCGAAATGTTCAGCGCCGCCATCCGATCCGGCTTCAGCCAGATGCGCATCGCAAAGGTGCGTGCCCCGAGGATGTCGGCTTTTTGCACGCCGCTCACGGCGGTGAGCTTCGGCTGCACGACGCGCGTGAGGTAGTCGGTGATCTGGTTCGGCGTGAGATCGTCCGCAGTGAACGAAATGTACATCTGCGCGAACTGCGTGTCGCTCAGCGTGAGTTCGATGATCGGCGCTTCGGCCTCCGGCGGGAGATCGTTGCGGACCTGCGCGACTTTCGCCTGCACCTGCGTGAGCGCGGCGGTCGTGTCGTAGTTCAGCTTCAGGTGGACGGTGATGATGCTCAGGCCCTGCGAGCTGCTCGAATCAATGTAATCAATCCCGTCCGCGCTCGCGATGACGCGCTCCAGCGGCGTGGTGACAAACCCGCGCACGAGGTCCGCGTTCGCACCGATGTAGCGCGTCTTGATGTTCACCACCGCGATGTCACTGCGCGGATATTGCCGCACGGCGAGCGACCGGATGGACTGAAGGCCCGCGAGCAAAATCACGAGGCTCACCACGCTCGCGAACACGGGACGCCGGATGAAGAAGTCGGTAAATTTCATGGGGCAGTCCGATCAGGAATTCGGGGGATTCGGCCGCGCCTCGTTGCCGGGCTGCACGGTGTTGTCCACGCGCACCGGCGCACCGGGGCGTAGTTTGAAAACACCCGCGGATACCACTTCATCGCCGTCCTTCAGCCCCTTCGCAACGGACACCTGATCGCCGCGCGTCGGCCCGAGCTGCACAACCTGCTGCTCGACGAACTTCCCCGTCTTCCCGTCCGGGCCGGTCTTTTCCCGGACGACATAGACCGAGTCTCCGTACGGCGCATACGAGACCGCCGAAGACGGAATGGCGAGCACGCCGCCAGTCTCCGGGAGCAGCACCTCGACATCCGCAAACATGCCGGGCCGCAGTTTGTGCTCCGCATTTTTCACCGTGCCCTGGACGAGAATGTTGCGCGTGTTCGGATCCACGAGCGAGTCAATCGCCGTGATCTCGCCCTCGAATTTTCCACCATCCAGACCGTTCACCGCGAGGTGCAGTTTCTTCCCGACGGTGACCGAGCCAAAGTGCTGCTGCGGCACCGAGAACTCGATGAAGATTGGGTCGAGCGACTGGAGCGCCACGATCGCCGCGCCGGGATTCACATACTGCCCTAGGCTGATCTGGCGGATGCCGACGAGCCCGTCGAACGGCGCGGTCAGCCGCTTCCTCGCGACCAGCGCTTTCATCTCCTCCACCGACGCCTGCATCTGCGCGAGCTGACTCCCCGCCGTGTCCCAGTCGGCCTGCGCGATGGCCTTCTTCGCGATGAGATCGCGCTTCCGTTCCAGATCCGTCTTTGCGAGTTCGAGCCGCGCTTCGGACGAATGGAGTTGCGCCTCCTCCTGCTTGGTGTCGAGCTTCGCGAGCAGGTCGCCCTTCTTCACCGCCTTGCCGGATTCAAACGGGATTTCCGACACGATTCCCGCGAGATCCGTGCTCACCGTCACGCCGTGGACGGCCTTCAGCGAACCCACCGACCGCAGCACCGGCTGCCATTTCTGCGCCTTCACCATGACGGTGGTCACCGCAGCCGGCGGCGGGGCAAACTTCGCCCCCTCGGCCATCCCCTTGCGGATGATCGTATATTTCCAAAACCCGATGGCCACGATGAACGCGCCCGCCAGGACCAGCATGAGGATCATTCTCTTCTGCATAAAAAAGGAGCGGCGGTCAGTCGGCGGCACCGACGGATTTGGGTTGGGCTGCGTGCTTTGACGAGGCGAGTCCGGCCTGGATTTTTTGCAGCAGCGTCACGAGTTGCTTACGCTCAGCCTTGTTCAGCGGCTGCATCATTTTCGTCACGGATGCAAAATAGCCGGGCAGCATCCGACCGAGGAGCTTCCGGGCCGTTCCGGTGAGCTGCACGAGCACCGCGCGGCGGTCGGCGGAATCATTCTTGCGCGTCACCAGCCCGTCCTTTTCCAACGTGTCCACCAGCCCCGTCATCGTCGCGCGCGTCACGCCCGCCTCGTCGGCCAGTTCCGCCGGCGTGGACTGGTGCCCGTCGCAGCGGTTCAAGAGCATGAGCACCATGAAGCGCCCCTGACTGATGTCGTGCTCCGCAAGGTACGCGCCCTCGGCCGCAAACACCGCATCGCCCGTCCGCAGGAGGTGCAGGAACGCCTCGGAGGCCGACGGGTTGAGCGTCGGGTATCGCTCCGCCGCCTCGAGCAGGCACTCGTAGCGCGGCACATCTTTCAGCATCAAAAGCGGCATGGTCGTGGGTGTCCTGGAGTTTAGGCGACTGATAGTATGGCACCGAATCAAAGTCAACCCGCCGTTTTGCCAGGGAGTTCTTCCCGAATTTCCACCGCGAGCGGGATCGGATCATGGCCGTTGGCGGACGCGCGCGTTTGCAAAACCGGAACTCCCCCATTGCCGCGGATGCCGCGTGTGCTCTCTACTTTCCCGCACTTTCCCGATGAAACCTCCCGCGCTCCTGCCGTCCATGCTCCTCGCAGCACTCTGCCTTCACGCCAGCCTCCCGCGCGGCCTCGGGGCCATGCCGGAGATCATCAATGTCTCCGCGTATGACCCGAAGGAGAGGCAGCGTTCCGGCGTGGCCTATTCGGAAAATGATGTCTCGGCCCTCCGGGCGAGCGGGGCGAGCGGGCTGATCGCGCGGGCCGGCAAGGGTGGGAATCTCGACGAGAAGTGCGGCGACTTCCTCGCGTCCGCGGATCGCGCGGGACTGCTGCCGGGCGTCTATTACCGGCTCCAGACGCATGTGGATGCGGTGAAGCAGGCGGACCAGTTCATCTCGCGCGCGCAGACGCTCGCCCGCAGCCGCTCGTGGAATGCGCCGGCGCTGCTGTTGTGCGCGGATTTCGATGCAAAATCACGCCTGTCGGACATCCTGAGTTTCATGGAGCGCATCGAGAGCCGCACGGGCGTCGTGCCGGTCGCCTATTTGGAAAACAGCACGCACCTCAAACAGCTCCTCGGCAATGCCGACGCCGCGACCAAGGCGAAGCTGCGCCGGATGCCCTACTGGGTCGCACTTTACTCGCACGACAAGGGCGGCACGGCGGAATTCCCCCCGCCCGGCAGCCCCGGCGGACTGGTCAGCCAATACAACGTGTGGCCCGACTGGACGATGTGGCAATACGGCGGCGTGGACTGGGAACGCGGCCGCTCGCATCCAAAAGTGTACAGCCACGGCGCGCACCGCTTCCCGCTCTATTTTGGAAACATAGACCGCCCCCTGGAGCGCAACGTCTTCAATGGATCGCCCGCCGCACTGCAAGCATTCTGGCAGCGCCACGGCCTGCGGCTGAAATGACCCCCGCGGCGGACGCGCGCTACGACACCGCCGCCACGCGGTAACGGTCGCCCTTGCCAGTCACGGGGATTTGCAGAGTCCCGCCCCGCCTGAGCCCCATGAGCTGGCCGCCCATCGGCGAATGCGGCGTGATCACCAGCACCTCGCGCCCTTTGCACTCGACCTCCGTCCCGCCCGCTGCGGGCCCGATGAAGCACACCGTCCGCTCGCCCTTCTTCTTCGACTCCGGCTCCAGTTCCACGAGGGCACCGACATGGATGGCATCGTCTGCCGCGAAATCGCGCACCGCGAGCGTCTCGAATTGCTGGATCGCCTGCATCACCTCGATGGCCTGGCGCGATTGCCCGTGGGCGAGATAGGAAGCCTCGAGCCCGCGCGTGTCATATTTGTTCTCCGCCTTGCTCTCCGAATCCGTCGCCACGCCGTGCGCCGCACGCGCCGAACGCTCCAAGCTATCCAGCTCCCCCGCGAGGGCCGTGATGATTTTTGCAATGATGTCAGCCTTGTTCAAAGTCGGTTTCAAAGTCCTGCGCTCACGGTGCGGCCTATTGCGCCGCCCATGCAACAGCGTTCGCATCCGTCGGCCCGCATCAGCCGCGCCGACCCCGATGCACGATAAGAGCGTGAGCATTGCCGTGCTGTGAGGCGCCCATGCCTGCCCGGCTGGTTCACAAGACCCCGCAAGGCCGCGGAGGTGGAACGCGACCTCCGGGCGCGTTTCAAAACCCTACGCAACGGGAAACGCGCCCGGAGGTCGCATCGGGAGCCAATGACGATCCACCGACAATTCTGCAGCAACCTGCTGCAGAATGGGGAAAGCATGGTTCCATTTTGAAAAAAACCGCACGCGTATGTCCCGAAACGCAGGCTACCTCAGAGTCCCTTCGGGAGATCCTTGAACGCGTCTTTGATCGCCTTCTCCGCTTCCTTTTTGACCGCGTCAATTTCGGCCGATGGACTGCCGGGGGCGGGCGACGGCGAGGACTCGACCCCGTCCCAGTTGAGACCGTCGGCGAAGATTTTGATGGTGCTGCCCGATGCCGACGGCTGGATCATGATCGTCAGCTTGGCGTCGCCGAGTTCGCGCTTGAGGATGGCGTTTTTCGGCCCTTTCAATTCGCCGCGGCCGTCCTTCCAGCCCTGCTGCTTGAGCGCGGCGGAAAGCTCGCTGGTCACGGCTGCGACTGGC
>JANXZI010000714.1 GCA_025355595.1 Spartobacteria bacterium | reverse complement strand
GCAGCGGCAGCACTGTCGCGGCGCCGTCCTTGCCGGTGAGCGGCACGAGTTCCGTGAGAATCTCGATGTCCGCCGTCTTCCGTGCTCCGTCCTGGAGCGTCGCCGTGACCTTGCCATTCGCCGCCTCCCAGCCGCGCAATTCCGCCGCGCGCACCGCGAGCACTTTCACTCCGACCGGCAGCGCGATTTCAAATTTCACCGGCAAATCGCCGAGCTGAGACTCGAAGAAAATCCGCGCCGTGCCCGAGATTTTTTCCGCATCAATGTCGTACCGCACCCGCGCCTGCGCGCGCACCGGCACCTTGCCCGCGTCCCCGTCCTGCGCCGTCTTCCACGCGAACGTGACGTTCCGGTTCACCTGCGCGAGCGCGACCGTCGCCACCGTGGAATCCGCCGTCTTGCTCACGCGCATCGCGGCGTCGGATTTTTCCATCGTCGTCCCGGCGGGCAGCGTGAGGTCGAACGATCCCGCCGCCACGCCCGGCACCGCGAGCGCGATGCTCTTCACGCCGTAGATTCCATTCACGCCATTCGTCGTGCGGATGAGCGTGCTCATTTCCAAGGTCACACGATGCTCGCCCTTCCCGCGCAAAATCAGCAGCGCAGGACGATCCGGCATCGCCATTTTCTGCGCAGCCTGCTGCACCGGTGCGGCATCGCGCAGCTCAGGATTGCGCGGTGTGAAGACGCCCTCGCCATCGAGCTTCACCTCACCGATCGCCGCGCCGAAAAAATCCAGCGGCACTTCGCACCAGCCGTCGCGCAGCACATTCACGATCAGCTCCGCGCGGATGACCGCGGTCTTTTCCCACGGCACCGCGTGATACGTCGCGCTGGAAATGACCGCGCTCGCCGGAGCCTCGCTCTTCGGTTCCTTCCCGTGCTCGCCGTCGCGCAGCAGCGTCTCGTATTGCTCGCGCGTGAGCAGCACCGCCTTCGGGTCGAGCACATGCCCGAGCTTGTCCATCGGCACCCAAAGCTCGCGGCGATCCGGCGCGCGAGGCGCAGCGGGCACAGGTCCATCCGCCCAACCCGCGAAATTCGAAAACAGAAATGCGATCAACAGCACGGCAAAGCCGTGTAGTCGCGTTTGTAAAAGCGCGGGAACTCTCTGCTCGCTCGGCGGACGATCAGCCCGCGCTTTCACAAGCGCGGCTACGAAGGGTTTCGCACTCACGCCTGCCCTCCCGTCTGCGTCGGCGGCTCCGGCGGATGCTGCGCTGCGGCAGCCTTCGCCGCATTCGCCGCGAAGACCGCCGCGCGACGCTCGGTCTCCGCCGCAGCGCGCGCCTCGGCCTGCAACTTCCGCTGTTCGGCCCGCTCCGCCCACGCGCGCATCGCAGCCAGGATCCCGCACACGATCCAGATGCCCACGCCCGCGAAAACTCCGCCGGCAAACATCTGCCACGGCCCCGCCGATCGCGGCAGCACCGCCCCGGAGACGACGAGCGCACCGAGACCGACGAACAGGAAATACGCCCACTTCTCCCCGCGCCCGCGACGCAGCAGCGCGATGGCTCCCGCGAATCCGAGCAGACCCGCCATCGCCTCGAAGACGAACGCGTAGGTCTTGCTCCGATGCGACACTTTCACCACGGCGGGCGCATCCATCCGGCGCAACTCGACACTCACACCCTCGCGGCGAAGCTGCGTGTCAAAGCCCGCGCTCTTGGGCGTCGGCAGTGCGTTCGGTTCGGCGTGGCGCGCACTGCTCACGCTCGGCGCGGGCGGCCCGACCTGCGGGATGAACATCCGCATTCTGCGCGCAAAAAGTTCCCAGCCAAAGGCCGCCGCATCCTCACGCATCGCGCCGCCAAAATCCACGTAGCGCTGCGACGCGGGCAGGAAGAGCGTCCAGCGCGTTTGCAGCACTTTCACTCCGGCGAGCTGCGGCGGTTCGAGATTGAAAGTGCCGCGCCAGCCGAGCTTCTCGCCCGGCTTTGCGCTCGGCACTTCGTACACGAAGCGCACGGGGAATTCCGCGTTGTTCGCCTGCCGCGCGGGCAGGCGGATGAGCACCTCATTTTTGTCGGGCCGCTTGCTCGGCTGCTGCGGCTCGCCGTTCACGAAGGCATCACTCAGCAGCCGCGCCTGCTTCCCACCGCGCGACGGAAGCGCGATGCTGAAGAACTGCTGCGAATTATTTTTCACCCAATAGATCACCTCCGTCGTCTCCGCTCCGTCCTCGGCGATCACGCTCGTGAGCACCGCGTAGGTCACGATGGCCTGCGGCACATCGAGGTAGAAATTCTTCGACACACTCAGGCTCAGCGTCGCCGGATGCTGGCTGTATTTGTAGGCGAGAAAAATGCCGTCGCGCTGGAGCACGGCGTTCAGTTCTTTCGGATCGATCGTCTCCAGCCCCTGGGTGTCCGTCTTCGCAAATTCAAGGTTGCCATCCTTCAGCACCGCGACCTGGCCCGTCTCGCGGAAGACATTCAGCGCCTTCACCTCGTGCAGCGCGACGGGCAGCCCCGCGCCGGGCTTCTGCTCGGTCCGCGCCTCGTCGTGGGAAAAAGTGAGCGTGTGCGTGCCGAGCACTTTGTCCTGCAGCACAACGCGCCAGATGACTCGGCCGGTGGGATCCGCGTTCGCGTTGAAGCCCTCGACTTTGATGCGCTCCTTGATGTTCGCGCCCTCGATTTGCAAGTCGTCCGCGATGACCTTCGGCACCTCGATGCTGAACTCATTCACGCCCGCAAACTCGACGGTGTGATTCACGATCCACGAGTGCTTCGTGAGCGTCTCGCGCACTTCCACGAGCGTGAACACCTCAGCGGACACGCGCGATTTGCGCAGCTCGAACTGCAACTGCGCGGGCTTCACCGCAGCCCCGCCCGCCTGCAAACGGTAGCGGAAACCGACCGTGAGCGGCGTCGCGCCCGCGTCCTTGATCGGCACGCCGCCGAGATTGCGGATGTCCTCCTCGCGCATGTCACCCTTGTCGGTCGTGTTCGCCTTCAGGCTCACGTGGATGGCGAGGCTGACGCCCATGTCAATGCGCTCGACATTTTGCGGCACGAACACGGGCACGCTCACCGGCGCGTCCGCCTTCGCGCGCGGAAGCTCGGCGGTGACGGTGAAGGAAAATTTTCCCGTGCGGCGCGACGCGAATTTCGCGTTCAGCACTTTCTTCCCGCCGACATCCTGCACGGTCGCGCGCTCGATCTGATCGCCGACTGCCTCGGCATTTGCGAAGCCCGCGGGCAGCTCGATCTGTGTGGAAAAAATGCCCGCCTTTTTCACCGTGTAATCGAAGCGCGCCGTGAGTTCCTGCATCTCGGGCGTGATGCGCAGCAGCGTCTCGCCCGCGACTTCCACCTGCGGCTTTGCCTCGGTGACATTCAGCACGCCCGCGTACGGCAGGCGCAGGTAGCGATAGCTGCCGACGAGGCCCGGCTGCGATTTGCCGTCCTTCATCAGCGCGACGCCCTGCTGCGTGAGGCCCTGCAAATCGGACGGCTCCACGACGAGTTCGGCGTCGGCATTTACCGTCACGCTTCCGCTCTGGCGCTCGACTTTCAATGCAGAGACGAGCGGCAGCGCAGGCTTTTGCGGCAGCGCCCCGAGCGCGGATTCCAGCGTGAGCCGCAGCGAATAGTTGTCCTTCGCCGCCGTGTGCAGCGTGACTTCGATGGTTTGATTTTTTGCGCCCTCCGGAGCAGCCGCGAGCGGCTTCCATTCCTTGATCCCCTGCCCGTCCACCGCGAGCACCTGCGCGCCCTGCGGCACTTCAAATTGAAACGTGCTCACGCCCGCGCGGAGGATGCGGTAGTTCACCGTCACGTCCGTGCGCAGCGCGCCCGCGCTCACGCGCACGTCCGTCTGCGCATCGGCGAAAAGCAGCGCGGGCAGCGCGGTCTCGCCGCCCTTTTTCGACCACGCGATCATCACGTCGTGCGACGCCCCGAAATACACCGCGAGCTTCGTCCCGCCTTCCTGCTCCGTCGCGGTGAACGCCGACGCCGGCGTGATCGTGAACTCCAGCCCCTTCTCGGGAATCATCATCTCAAACTGCGACACCGCCGTGCGCGGGAGCTTCAGCGGCAGCATCGCACGGCCCTTGTCGCGCGTGATTTTCCCAAACACCGTCGCATCGAGCGTGTAGCTGCCCTTCTTCGGAAAAATGATCATCTGCCCCGCGTCAGTCGCATTCAGGATCGCGGTCGTCTTCGCCTCCGCGAGCGCGAGCCCGGTCCCGAGCGGAATCTGCGACCAGCCGTCCTTCAGCGCCTCGAAGTTCACCTTCGCCTTTATCTCCGCGAGATCGCCGTCCACTTTTCCCACATAGCTCGCACCCGCGACGACGCCATCCACCGGCGGCTCGGACTTCTTCAGCTTCTCCGGCAAGTTCACCTTGTTCCACATTTCGAGGAATTCGCGGTACGGCAAAAAGACGCCCTGCTCCTGCCCCGCGAAGACTTCCTCCAGCTTTTCAAACGGGACAAAGATCGTGTGCTCCTTCGTGACGACCTTCGGTGGCGCAGGCGTGACTGGCGGGACAGGCGGCGGCTCCTGCGCAAAGGCGGTGAGGATGAACGCGGGCACGACCAGCGCGAGAAGGCGGGACAATTTCATGGTGGGGAATCTTGGCCGGATCGCTCCGGCGGTTGTCAGAGTTTCGAGCGGGCGATGTAAAAGAATTGTCAGCGCGCGGCGAGACATTCCGGGCGCAGCGCGCGAAACTACTTCTGCCGCCCCATCTGCTCCGCGAGACGCGCGATCTGATCGGCTTCGGCAGCGCTTCCCTCAGCGCGCAGTTCGCGCGCCTTGGCCTCCAGCTTTGCCTGCACTTTGCGTCGCGCGGTGTCCGTGCCCGCGGCGAGGTGCTCGCGCGCGGTCGCGGAGAGATGCCCGAGTTCCGCCTGCACGGACTGCCACGCAGCCTGCGCTTTCGGGGATTCGAGTGTGCGCTCGGCGAGCGCGGCCCATTCGCGCGGCAGCAATTCGGAGCGGTGCTCCCAAGTGTCGCGGAAAAAATAGAACCCGCCCACGACGAGTACGACCACGAGAGCGAGCGTGATTATCTTCAGCATCCCGCGCAGCAGTAGCGAGAGCACGAGCAGCGCGACCGCGGCGATGCCGCACCCGAGCACCTTGTCCGAGACCCAGTGCCGCCAGCCGTCCCCCTTCGGTGCCGCCGCGGCTGCGGCGAGATTGCACGCGCACACGGCGCAGAGCACGAGCACGCGGGCGAGTCTCACGTTTCGCTCCGGCAGGTCGGTGGCATTGGAATGCGGCACCTCCGTTGCGCGGGGATCATGGTTGTTCGTTGGCTGGCGAATGGCGCGAGGTTTCCGCATTCCGCGCCCGCACGCAATGCTGCGCACCATCGTAGCCGCGCCGGTGAAGGCGCGGGCTGATACTCGCACGGGAAAAAAGTCAGCCCGCGCTTTCACAAGCACGGCTACGGTTTTGGACGCGTCAGAGGCGCCTCAGAATTTCACCTTCGCACCGCCCCAGAACACGCGGCCGAGCGCGGGATAGCCGTTCGCCTCTGCGTAACGCTCGTCGCTGATATTTTCGACGCGGCCGAAGATCTCAAAGTTCTTGCAGACCTCGATGGAAAGCGCGGCGTCCCACTTTGCATACGCGCGATTTTTCACAGTGGCGAATGTCGCTGCATCAATGTCCGCACGCGCGCCCACGATGGTGAGACTCGTGTTCAGGTTGCACCGATCGAGGAAGTGCCAGTTCGCGCCGACGGTGCCGGTGTGCTCCGGGCGGCGCAGCAGGCGACTGCCGTCGGTGAGGTTCTTCGCCTCGGCGAGCCATGTGTAGCTGGCCCAAAGGGTGAGGTCGTCGGTGACATGCACATTCAGCGAAGCCTCGATGCCCCCCGTCCGCGCATGGGCGACATTTGTCTGCGTGAGGTCAAAGCCGACCGGCGACGCCGTGATGAGGCCGCGGATGCTGTTTTGAAAATACCTCATGCTGAGCGTGGCGCGCTTGCCGAGATCCTGCTCGATGCCGATGTCCCAGCCGACGCTCCGCTCGGGTTGCAGATTCGGGTTCGCGAGGAATGCGCCGAAGCCGGTGTCGGGAAATGTGAGGTAAAGATCGTTCAGCGTCGGTGCCTTGAAGCCCGTGCCGATGGATGCCTTCAGCCGCGTGCCCGTCTCGTCGAAACGCAGCACGCCCGTGCCCTGATAAGTGACCTCGCTGCCGAAGCGGCTGTTGTCGTCGTAGCGCACGCCGCCCGTGAGCGTGAGACGCTCGAAAAGCGTCGCCTGATCCTGGAGATACACTGCGGTGTTGCGGATCGTTTTCTCGAATGGCGTCGCGCCGACGGTCGAATACATGCCCTTGTTCAGATACCAGTCGAGCCCCGCCGTGAGCGTGTTCGACTTGCCGAGCTGGATGTTGTTCTGCCAGCCGATCTGGAACGCATCCGAGTGCGAGAGCGACTGAGAGAAAGCGTTCCCGGTGTCGTAGAGATTCTCGTGCGTGTTCGAAACGGAGAGCGTCTGCGACCAAATGTCGGTCACTTTCCAGTCGAGCGCGATGCGACCAAAGAACGTTTCGTCTTTCAGGTGCTCGGTGAGATTTTCCGGACCTGCGCTCACCGCGCCGGGCAGACCGTTGCGGCCATTCGTGTAGCGGACGGTGCCGGTGATTTGCACGTCATCGGTCGCGTGGAATGTGAGCGATCCGCCGACCGTCGTGTTTTCATAGCGGTCGTTGATGAAGACGTTGTTCGTCGAGATGTGCGAGAGCGAGAACGTGCCGGTGACGCGCTTGCCCGCGCCCCACAGATCGATCGCCTGCCGGAATCCGTCGTGGGTGCCGCCTTCAAGCGAGAGGCTGCCGCCGAAATGCTTCCCGTCCTTCTCCCCCTCGCCGCCCTTGCGCGTGACGATATTGATCACGCCGCCGAGCGCGTCCGAACCGTAAAGCGTGCTCTGCGGGCCGCGCACGACCTCGATGCGCTCGATCTGATCGGAGGTGAGATTCGAGAGCGTGACGAGGCCGTTCAGCGGACTGCCGATGCGAGCGCCGTCCACGAGGAAGAGCGTCTGGTTGGAATTCATCCCGCGCGTGAAGACGGATACCTGGCCGCCGGGGCGTCCAGACTGCACGACGGAAATTCCGGGCACCTTGCGAAGCAGATTCGGCACATCGCGAATCTGCGAATTCTCGATCTCGTCGCGCGAGATCACGGTCACGGCACTGCCCACATTTTCCAGCGCAGTGACCGTGCGCGTGGGCGTGATGACAGTCTCATCGAGCCGGATGTGCGGCCCGCTTTCCGCAGCGGCAACGAACGACGGGATGACGGGCGCAGCGACGGCAACACCCAACGACACGAAACGACGGCAAACGCCGCCAACAATATTTTTCATTCTGATACTCCTAGTTTCGAGAGACCGAAACGGAGTGCTTGCGAGCACGCCTTTTGGACCCCTCATTCTTCTTTTTGCGAAGAAGTTTTTTCGAGGACACCCGCACACGCGGGGCCACGAATGAGAGCGGCCGGGGAAATATTCTGGCTTCTGGCTTGCGGCTCGACCTTTCGGTTTCGCCATCCTTCTCCCCTCCTTCATCCCGCTTTCGCGGGACTGGCATTGGGAAGTCGTATCCAGTTACAGCAGCGCAACTGCCCCCGAATCTCACGGGGTTCCTTCGCACCGGCAGCTATCGTTTTGAACTCGCAAAGAACTGAGCCGCGCGATCAACAGTGCGCGGCCCGGCGCGGCAAGAAAAATTTTCGCCGCAGCTATTTCCCCGGCTGGTCCACGAGGCGCACGATCACGTTATCGCCGGACCACTCGACGGGCGTCGCGGGATCCGCGAAGCCGAAGCGCTCCCAGTACAGCGTCCACTCGCGGCGGCGCATCGTGCAGATCGCCGAGCCGTGCGCCTTCAGGAATGCGCCCATGTTGTTGTCGCGCTTCGCACCGGGCGGCTTCTTGCTGTCGTCGCCGTCGGCGATCACTGGCAGGTCGTGCTGCGTCCACTTGAACGGCTTCTCGTCGAGCCCGACCACCGTCATCGTCTCGTGCGTGCGATCGTGCGTGTAGTAATGCACGCCGCGCACGAGGAAAATTCCGGCGATGAGCGGCTCATTGCCCCTGCGCATCCCCATCATTTTCTCCGCGGCGGGACGGGCAGAGCTGTATTCCTCGACGTGCTCCGCGGAAAATGTGAGCGCGCCCACGACGAGCGCGACCGTCGCAGCGGCATTCGCAAAGACCCAGCCGCCCACGCGTCCGCGCCAGACGAAGACCAGCCCCACCCCGAGGCAGCCGGAAAACAGCAGCGCCGGGGTTGCAAACGGCTTCGCCAGCTTGATGAACGGCGCGGCGATGCCGAGGGCGATCTGCACGACGCTCAAGACGATCACGACGACACGCTCCTTCCCGTCACGGAATCCCTTTGTCCAAAGATCATCCAGCGCGACGGCGACGATCAGCGCAAGCGGCACGAACATGAAGAAGCCGTACGAAGGCAGCTTCGACTGCGCGACCGTGAGCAGGATCAGGCTCGTGAGCAGCCAGCACCACAGGAATGCGAGCCGCGCATCGTGCCGGAGGCCATCGCGAATCGCCCGCGAACACGCAGTGATGACCGCGGGCATCCACGGGATCGATCCGCCGAGCAGGACGGCGAGGTAGTACCAGAAGTGGTTGTTCGCGAGATGCTCCGCACGGAAGAAGCGCATGATGTTTTCGTGAACCACGAAGTCATCGAAATACCTCCAACCGAACTTCCAGAACATGACCGTGTACCACGGCGCGGCGATGGCCAGATACAGCGCGATGCCCGCCCACAGCGCACGCCCGCGGTACGGGTGCGGGCGCTTCACCACGAGTGAAAATGCCCCAGTCGCGAGCACCGAGGCGATCGTTCCGACCGGCCCCTTGAGGAACATCGCGAGGCCACCGAAGGCAAAGTGCAGCAGCACCCATCGCGTGCGATTTTTTCCGTCCTCGACCGCGAGCCAGTAGCAAAACATCCCGCCCGCGATGAACAGCGCGAGCGCGATGTCCGTGAGCATGAGCCGCGACATGATTGCGTACTCGAGGCCCGACGCGAGCACGACGCCCGCGAGCAATCCGGCGCGGCGGTTCCACACTCGGGTCGTGAATGCGTACACGAGGAAAATGAGCAGCGTCGCCGGTAGCGCGGAGGGCAGCCGGCCCGCCCATTCGTTCACGCCAAAAACTTTGAACGACGCGGCGACGAGCCAGTAATAGAAGACGGGTTTTTCAAACTGCGGCTCACCGAAAATTTTCGGCGTGACCCAGTCGCCGCCCTCCAGCATTTCCTGCGCAGTCACCGCGTAGAACGGCTCATCCGGATCAATCAGCCCGAGGCGCCCGAGCCTCACCCAAAACACCAGCACGCAGAGGACGAGGAGGATGAGCAGGTCGCGGGATTTCAAATTTGGAAAAGTGTCAGTGTTGCTGCCGTGCCATCGTCGCGCGCGGGCGGGGAGAAGTCGGGAGAAACGCACAGGGCGTCAACCCGGAAAGCGGTTGTCGCCGCGCTTGTGAAAGCGCGGGCTGACTGAATCCGAAGATCGGTCGCCCAGAAAATAATCAGCCCGCGCCCTCACGAGCGCGGCTACGGGGCTACAACCCCTCCGCCAGCCCCGGCACTCGCGGATCGCTTGCGCCGACGAAGCCCTTTCCATCCGCGCTGCGGCCGACTGCATTGCACGCGCCGAATGCGCCGCCGACGGAAACTTTCTGCCCGCGCGATTTGAGTTCCGCGAGCACGGGTGCGCCGATGCGGTCCTCGATTTTCAATTCATCCGGACTCCACTGGTGATGGAATCGCGGCGCGGCGAGCGCTGCCGGAAGGTCCATGCCGAAGTCGAGCACGTTCACGATTGCGAGCAGCGTCTGACTGATGATCGTCGGCCCGCCCGCCGCGCCGACTGCGAGCACGGGTTCGTCGCCCCGCAACACGATTGTCGGGCTCATGCACGAGAGCGGGCGCTTGCCGGGCGCGACTGAGTTTGCCTCCGCGCCGATGAGCCCGAAGTGATTCGCGACGCCGGGCTGTGCGGAGAAATCGTCCATCTCGTTGTTCAGCACGATGCCGGTGCCGGGCACGACGACCTTGCAGCCGAAGCCCGTGTTGATCGTCGCCGTGCATGCGACCCAGTTTCCCTCGGCATCGGCGGTGGAAAAGTGCGTCGTATGCTTTCCGAAAATCTCATCGTAGGCGCGTTCGGGGATGCCGTGGCCCTCGACTTTTGCGGCACGATCCATCCGGATTTTTTCCGCGAGCGTCGTCGCATACGCCGTGCCCACGAGTCCGCGCGGCACTTTCGCAAAGGCAGGATCGCCGAGCCAGAATGCGCGGTCGGCGAATGCGAGCTTCATCGCCTCGCAGGTGAAATGGACAAAGTCCGCGCTGCCCGGGCCCATCGCCTTCACGTCGCGCGTCGCGAGGATGTTCAGCAGTTGCGCGACATGCACGCCGCCGGAACTCGGCGGCGGGAAGCTCGCGATGCGGTGCCCGCGATACTCGGTGAAGACCGGCTCGCGCCGCTCGATGCGGTAGTCGCGAAAATCCTGCTCCGTCAAAATCCCGCCGTTCGCCTTCATCCACTCGCCCGCGATTTTTGCAAAATCTCCCTCGTAAAACCAGCGCGTCCCCTGCTCCGCGATCGCGCGGTAGCTGCGAGCGAGGTCGGGCTGCCTGAGCATCTCGCCCTCGTGCAGCGGCGTGCCGTCGGCCTTCAAAAAGTTGGCGCGTGAGGCGGGAAACTTCGCGAGATTTTCCGCCGCACCCTTCAGCTTGCGCGCATAGACGGCATCGAGGACGAAGCCATGCTCGGCGATTTCCGCCGCGGCGTTCAGGTGCTCGGCGAGCGGGCGCTTTCCAAATTTTTCCACCGCGTGCGCGTATGCCGCAAGTGCGCCGGGCGTGGCGGCGGCGAGCGCACCGGTCTGGCTCAGCGCGGTGTCCGCCTTTCCGTCGCGGAGATACATGTCGTGCGTCGCGGCGCGCGGCGCGGTCTCGCGTCCGTCGATCGCGATGAAGCGGCCATCCGCGAGCCGAATCAGCATGAAACATCCGCCGCCGATTCCCGAATTGTGCCCATCCACGACGCCGAGCGTGAGCGCGGCGGCGACCGCGGCATCAATCGCGTTGCCGCCATTTCGCATCGCCCTGACAGCCGCGCGTGTCGCGAGCGGATTCACCGTGGCGACCATGCCGTGCTCCGCGATGGCGGCACTTGACGGACTCATCGCAGCGGACATGGCGAGGAGGGCGGCGGAAAGCAGCGAGGGGTTCGAGCACATGGAGGGGTGCGGCGATGCGAGCACCGCGCCGCATGTACTCCAATCCAAATCGCACTCACGAGCCGTCGCGCAGATCAGTTCCCGCCAGCGGGCGTCCCGAGCACGCCCGACGCCGCGAGCCTCGCAGCGTGCGCGCGCTTGCGCTTCGTCTTCGCGAGCACGAGGCCGAGATACACGACGAACGCGACATTGATCACGAGCAGCGACACCTTCAGCAGCGTCACGCCGAGCGCGATGGCGTAAATTTCAAAAGGGATGTAAATCGCCGCGGCCACGAGCGCGATCCATTCAGCCCAGCGTCGCGCGAGCCACAGGCCGTACGCCTCGACGAACCGCAGCGTCGCATACGCGAGTGCAAGCAGCGTCCAAGTGCCGAGCGCGAACTTCTCGGGATTCGCAAGCATCTCGGTGATGAGATGCGGCGCGCGCGCGGAGTCATCGAGGTGAAAGGTCACCACGACCCACTGGATGATCGGATTCTGCTGATGCCCTGCGAGCCCGAAGAGAAGGAGCGCAATCACCACGGCGAGGACGCCCTTCACGGCTTCAAGCACAGCGATGAGCCGAAGGCCGAGGGTGGGTTTGTTTGGTTCGATCACCATGATGACAGGCTTCTCACAATGAGTGCAGAATCACAAGTCCGATGCGGTGGCGATGTTGGAAAAAATCATCCTTGTGGTGCGGCGGGAAGCGCAGCGCCACGCCGCCTTGTTGCGACGCGAAGGCGGTGTCGCGCTGCGCTTGCCACCGCACTACAAGGTGTCGCGCTGCGCTTGCGCATGACAGAGCGCGCGCTCCAGCCACGATGCGGCAAAGGCGATTTCCTCGTCCGAAATGCAGAAGGGTGGCGTGAAGCTGAGGACATTTGCCGACGGCGAATCGGCGAGAAGCAGCAGGCCGTCCTTCAGCGCGCGCTGCACGAGTGCGAGTGCGAGCGAAGTCGCGGGCGTATTTCTCCCAGGCTCGGTGATCTCGACGCCCAGCATCAGCCCGACTCCGCGCACGTCGCCGATGTGCGGCGAGCGGATGGCGCGCAGAGCGGTCTTCAGCTTTGCGCCTTGGTCGCGCACCGTGCGCGCGGTTTCCTCGTCGCCGTGGATTTTCATCGAGGCGAGGGCCATCGCGCAGCCGAGCGGGTTGCCGAGGAAGGTGCTCGTGTGCAGCGCTTCGCCGGAGGATGCGGGCCATGCATCCATAATGTCCGCGCGGCCCACGCACGCGCTGAGCGGGAAGCCGCCGGTGAGCGCCTTGCCGAGGCACACGAGGTCCGGCACGACGCCCGAGTGCTCGCACGCAAAGAGCGCGCCGGTGCGATTGAAGCCTGTGAGGATTTCGTCCGCGATCAGCAGGATTTTGTGCTCGTCGCAGACGTACCGCAGCAGGCGCAGAAAATCGCGCGGCGGCACGACGCATCCGCCACGGCCCTGGATCGGCTCGACGAGAATCGCGCCGATGTCGCGCTTGCGGATCACGGCGTCCATTTCCTCGCGCAATTTTTCGAGGCACGCGCTCGAGCAGTTTGGAAAATCGCCATCGCCGAGACGGAATCCCTCGCACACGCCGTTCGGGCAGCGGTAGCAGCCGGGGAACGGCAGCAGTGTGGCGAAGTCCTTCAACTGCGCGCGGAACGGCTGGGAAAAAAACGGGAGGCCGCCGGCCGCGAGCGCGCCGAAGCCGAGGCCGTGGTAGCCGCCGCGAAACGCGATCACGCCGGATTTTCCCGAGTGCAGCAGCGAGGTCTTCAGCGCCGCCTCGATGGCCTCGAAGCCCGAGTTGCCCAGGATCGTCTTCGCGCCGCCCGCGCCCCAGCGCTCGAAGGTGAGCGCACTCAGCCGCTCGCAGACTTCCGCCTTCAGCTCGGTGGGATGCACGTCGCCCATCGCGTGCATGAGCTTCGCCGCCTGCGCCGTGGTCGCGTCGCGGATCTCCGGCCGCGTGTGCCCCGTCGCGGCGACGCCGAACGCGGAAGTGAGATCCAGGAAGCGGTTGCCGTCCGCATCCCACACATTCGCGCCCTCGGCCCGCTCCCAGAAGATCGGCCATTCCTCCGCGGTGAAAGTCACGTTCCGCGACTCGACACGCCGGAGCCGCGCCGCGAGATCACGCGAGCGCGGGCCGGGGATGTCGCCTGTGAGTTTCGGAAGCACGCCATGCCTTTCCCCGAAACGCGACGGCAACGGAAGCCCGAACGCACGCCGAGATCACGCTTGCCACGAGGGACACGGCCCCTAGTCTCCTCCGCCCAACCTTGGCACCACGCACCGCATGACCTTAGGCAATCTCCTTTCGGCAGAAACGATCCTCCCGGAGATGCAGGCGACCGAACGATACGCGGCCATCGCCGAACTCGTGGGCCTGCTCGTCACGCACGGGCAAATCGCCGAACCGGATCGCGACGCGGTGCTCACCGCGCTGCGCGCTCGCGAGGAGACGATGAGCACGGGCATCGGCTTTGGCATCGCGATCCCGCACGCATCGAGCGACAAGGTGACGAAGGTCGTCGCGGCGTTCGGGCGCGCGATGAAGGGGATCGAGTTCGAGTCGCTGGACAATGCGATGGTGAAATTCGTCGTCCTCTTCGTCGTGCCGAAGGATCAGTTCCAAACGCACCTGCGCACGCTCGCGGCGATCGCGAAATTTCTGAACAGCCGCGAAGTCCGCGACCAGCTCGGGACTGCCGCGACGGCTGCGGATATCCTGGCGATCTTCGCAAAGAACCAGCCCTCGTAGGGAGTGCGGCGCAGGCATCCTGCCCGCGGGGCCGAAACGACGCTCCGAATCTTACGCCCCTCATGCCAGCTTTCCAGACGAGGCACCGATTCGCATGTTTCGCGGCCCGTTCCGGTCCGCGATTCGGCTGATTTTGATCCATCACCGGCACAAAGGCCGACGAGGCACTCACGCCAGGAAAAACTTCACATCCCCCGGCGTTCCGTCCGCTTTCCCACACCCCGCCTTGGCGGGAAATGGAACCAAGTTCACCGGAGCCCGGGGACGCCCCGCGTCCTCACGCCCTCTTCGCCTTTTCGTTCAGCTTGTGGCCGAGCATCTGCATCGTCTGCTGGAGCGCTTCCACTTTCAGCGGCTTCTTCAGCACGGTGACTGGGCCGAGTTTCAAAATGTTATCCAGCATCTGGCTGTCGGGGTAGCCGGTGATGATCACGATCGGCATGGCAGGCTGGATGTCCTTTGCCACCTTGTAGATCTCGTCCCCCGTCGTGTCCGGAAGCTGGAGATCGAGAAAGCACAACTCGAATTTTTGCTTCTGCATCGCGGCGATGGCCTCCTTACCGGTGCCGACTACGATGCGGGAAAAGCCCTGCTTTTTCAGGAAGAGCTTGAACATGCCCTGAAGGCCCGTGTCGTCATCCACCACGAGCACCGTCGGCTGGCCTTCCTCCTGGTTGCGCAGGATGTCGCGGTCGAGCATGTCCTTCTTCACGCGCCAGCGCCCGCCGATCTGGATCGCGGGAAGCTGCCCGCGCTGCACGAGATAGTAAACCGTCGGCAGCGGGATGCGGAGATATTCGGCGGTCTCCTTCACCGTCATCAAATTATGCACAGCCTGTCCCTGCGGCGGACTTGATTCGTTGGCGGATGGCTGTGGCATAGGGATGCGTCTTTGGGAAAATGTTGAATTTTCAGAACAATGTCAATGCAAGTTTTTCAACAGGCTGGGCGTTCCGTTCTGGGAACAGGCGTGCGACCACCACAGGGTGTGCAGTCGGAACGAAAAACCTATCAGACAATACTATTCGTAGCTTTTATTCGTGCAATAACTGCCAGAAGTTTTTTCGCCTCCGATGCCCTCCGTTACCAAATCTGACGCCGTTCACCGCGTGCGGTGACGATCGTCGGCGAAAACCACGTCAGCAAACCACGCGGAGAAATGCGGGACCGCCTCACCCCAGCCGCATTCTTTGGGGACACGGCTTTGCAAAAATGTTCGGACAGGAAACGCAACTCCGACCGGCAATGGCGCAATCTCGCGAGCACGGTGCAGATCCGATCCTTGCGGGTCGGCCCAGCCATGGTGCGACAGCATGGCGTGCCGTTTTTCATTTTGAAAAAAAACGGCGGCGTAATCCGTCAAACATCGCCAGCTACAGCCCCGGCCTGGAAAAATGGTGCGCGGTGCAGGTTTCGAACCTGCGACCCCTACCGTGTCAAGGTAGTGCTCTACCACTGAGCTAACCGCGCGGACTGCAAGGGCGCGGAATGAAACGTCAGTGACTCCGGATGGCAAGCGGAAATCCGCGCGCCCGCAAATCCCGCGCGGAATGCCGGCCATCCCGTACCGCGATGGGATCGTGCGCGCCTGTTCTGCCCTCACATCGCCGCGCCCTTCGCGGCATCCCGCGCGGCGCTGGCTTTGAGGTGCTCGATCACGTCCTTGAATTTTTCCTCGTTCCGCGGATCCACCGCCACGCACGCGGCGTGCGCCTCGTGGATTGCCTCGCGCGTCTCCGCCTTGTTGGCGGCATAGTGGATCGCCTCCGGGCATTCGCCGTGGTGGCCGACGAGCGGCTCGGTGGAAAAAAGTGAGTCAATCCCGAGCCCGGCGAGCAGCTCGGTGTTGCGCTCGTTGCGGTTCACCACCCAGAAG
>JANXZI010000621.1 GCA_025355595.1 Spartobacteria bacterium | reverse complement strand
GCAGGGCCTCCGCGCAAAAGAAAACGCCGCACCCACTCGCGCGGATGCGGCGTCAACGGTTGTGCGAATCCGGTTACTTCGCGGCCTTCTTCTTGTGCGCAGCCATGGCGGCGACGAACTCATCTTTCGTGAGTCCCTTGGGATCAGCCTTTGTCATCTTGTCGTAGTGGGCGCCAGCCTTTGTCGCGTCCTTCGCTCCGGCGGTGAACTCGTCCTTCGAGAGGAAACCGTTCTTGTCGGTATCCTTCGCGGCAAACTGCGCCGCGGGATCGCCGCCCTTGCCCTCGCCTTTTGGCTTCTTGGCTTCGGCAGTGGTGATGAATGCGAGGCTCATTGCGAGCGCCGCGACGGTGGTGATGATACGTTTCATTTTTCTTTTTGGGGTTTGAGTTGTTGTTGATGCCCGCGCCACCGGTTGCACACGGCTGCGCGATTGCGGCGCAAATGTGCGCCCGCCGCCCCCTGCGTCGCAACGGACATATTTGCGAAAAGTTCTCCCGCGCCTGTCCCAATCCGCCCCGCACCGGCTATCTCTCCGCTCCCCCGGAAAAAACTATTCCTTCCCATTTCCAGGTTCCTAGTTTCTCGTAGCGCGCTCCAAATCTTGAAAACCGAATCCTTCACCGGGCAGCCCGCAATCGCTCCCCGAGCCGGCCTGACTCCCGGCTCCTCCGCTCCGCATTCCCTGATCTCCGCCGCGCGCTGAGGCTTCGCGCCGCGCCGGGATGCAGTCACTCGACTTTGAATAAATATGGGACCGACCACTGATGTCATACGCCCGCGGAACCTCGACTGGAAGCGCGCCGCGGCGCTCCTTTACGGAGACTGGGGAACGTCGAAGGCCTACGTCATCGGCTATGCCTTCCTCGCGATGCAGTTCGCGTCGCTGCACACGATCATCGCCGTCTCGCTCATCACCGGCCTCGTCGGGATCAACTACCTCGTCGTCTGCAAACATTTCCCCGATGGCGGCGGCGTCTATTCCGCCGCGCGCTCGCAAGGCCGCACACTCGCCGTCATCGGTGCGCTGCTGCTCATCGCGGACCTCACCGTCACCGCCTCGCTCAGCGGCTACGATGCGCTGAAATATTTCTTCCCCAATCTCGCGAACATCTGGGTGCCCGGCCTCACGATGTTCGCCGTGATCGCCTTCGGCGTGCTGAATTCCTTCGGCCCGCGCCACAGCGGCGGACTCGCCGTCGCGCTCGCGATCCCGATGGTCCTGCTCGTCGTCGTGCTCATCGCGATGGCCGTGCCGCACCTGACCACCGACCTCGCGCCGTTCCCCGTGGGGCATACCAAGGCGCACGCGTGGGGTTCCTTCGTGAGCTCGATCCTCGCGTTGAGCGGCGTCGAGGCCATCGCGAGCCTCACCGGCGTCCTGAAGCTCGACCCCGGCTCGACCTCGGAAAAGCCGCAGGTCGCCCGCGAGGCCCGCCGCGCGATCATCCCCGTCGCCATCGAAGTCGTCGGCGGCACGATCCTCCTCGGCTGGGCGACCATGTCGCTGTGGAAATGGGGACACTCGGCCTTCACCCCGGAGCAGACGATGCTCGACCGCCTGACCGAGGACAGCTCGCACATCCTGCGCGTGCTTGGCGAGGAATTCGGCGCGAAATGGCTCGGCCACGGCTTCGGCGCCGGCATGGGCATCGTCGTCGGCATCATCGTCGGCCTCCTGCTGCTCAGCGCCGTGAACACCGCCATCGCCGCCCTCATCGGCATGCTCTACACGCTGGCGCGCGACGGGGAAATGCCGCGCCCGTTCCTCGCGCTGAACCGCCACGGCGTGCCGAAGCTCCCGCTCATCGTCGCGACCGTGCTGCCGTGCATCGTCCTCGCCGTCACCTACACCGACCCGGACGCCGCGCTCGCCACGCTCGGCGAACTCTACGCGATCGGCGTCGTCGGCGCGATCACCGTGAACCTCGGCTCCTGCACCTTCAACCCCAAGCTCGGCCTGAGCCTCCTCGAGCGCGCGCTGCTCGGCTTCACCTTCCTCGTGCTGTTCTGCGTCGAGATCTCCCTCGCGTATGAAAAACACCTCGCGCTGTTTTTCGTGGTCATCGTCCTCGGCATCGGCTTCTGGCTGCGCTCCCTCTCGCACAAGGCGAGCGGCCTCGCCACCGTCACCGTCGCCCGCGAGATGGCCGAGATGGTCTCCGACGAAACCGTCCGCCGCCTGCGTCCGCGCGCACTCGTCGAGGGGCGGAAGATCCTCGTCTGCGCCCGCGGCGTCACGCCAGTCCTGAAATACGCACTCAACGAGGCGCACCTCCACAAGGCCGTCCTCTGCGTCCTCTACATGCGCGAGATCGCCGTCCTGCTCGGCGGCACGCAGTCCAGCGAACCCCGCCGCGCACGCTGGCAGGACGACCCGCAAGCCAGCGCGATCATGACCCTCATGCTCAAGCTCGGCGAGGAGAGCGGCGTCTGCGTGCAGCCGATCTACACTTCATCCACCGACCCCGCGAGCACCATCGTGGACATCGCCGCCACGCTCGGCGTGGACCTCGTGATGCTCGGTTCCTCGCACCGCGCAACCATGGCCCGCCTGCTCAAAGGCAACGTGATCGAGCGCGTCGCGAGCAACCTGCCCGAGGACATCGAGCTCGTCATCCACAGTTGACGCGAGTTGCGGCCGCGGCGCGCAGCGCATCCCTTTTCCGTCCACTTGAAAACTGGCGCTCCGAATCTGCTCGAATCCATCGGCCGCGAGCGCGCGCTTGCGGCGAAGCTGCGTGCCGTGGCGAAGGGCGAAGATGGGATCACTTTTGAACAAGTGGCCGAGGGCGCGCACTCGGCGCTGTGCGCGGCTATCGCGCGTGCAGCGCAGGAGAAGGGAAAGCGACTGTGGCTCGTGTGCCCGACGTTGCGCGCGCAGGAGCAGCTTCATAATGAACTGCAGCAGTGGCTGCCGGACGCGCTCTTTTTCCCCGAGTTGGAAGTCGCGCCCATCGAGGGCGCGCTGCCCGATCCGGAGACGATGGCGGAGCGGCTGTCCATCCTCCACCGACTCTCACGCACCGATGGGGCAGCGCGCACGGCGAAGCCTGTGGCTGCGACGTCCCCGTCCCAAAATGTTCCCGCGGCGCTCCCACCGCCCGGCCCGGAAATCATCGTGCTCACCCGCGCCGCGCTCCACGACTCTGTCCCCGACTCCGAGCAGATGCGCTCAATGGAAATGCACCTCGCACGCGGCGAGACCGTGCACCGCGAGGCGCTCCTCGCGAAACTCGCCACCGACGGTTACGAGCCCGCCGCGCAGGTCTCGCAGCGCGGGCAGTTTGCCGTGCGCGGCGGCATCGTGGATGTGTTCAGCTTCCACCACTCGCTGCCGGTGCGGCTGGAATTTTTCGGAGATGAAATCGAGAGCATCCGGCACTTCGACCTCGATGCGCAGACGAGCGTGGAGCAACTGCCGTCCTGCACGATCCTGCTCGGCCAAGCCGCGACGCGGGAGCGGCGGCTGCGGGATTGCATCGGGGAAAACGACATCACCGTGGACGTGGACGCAGAGTGGCTGGGGGCGAAGGTGACGATCCGCGTGGATTCATGCGCTGCGGATTTTACCACAGAGGACGCAGAGGACATCACAGAGGATCACGGAGGAAAACCTCTGTGCACCTCTGTGAATCCCTCCGTGCCCTCCGTGGTTCAAACACAGGCATTCGACTACTCGCTGGCATTCTTCGACAACGGCCTCGGTGAATTCGAGGCGGGCGATTTCGTCGTGGACGAGGCGCGGCGGGAGCGGTTCTTCGCGCAGCTCACCGAGTGGCGCACGCA
>JANXZI010000592.1 GCA_025355595.1 Spartobacteria bacterium | reverse complement strand
CTCGCGAATGGCCCCGCGCTCGCCGGTGCGCTCGCGAGCGGCGCGGCCAAGCTCGTCGCGCGCAAATGGGATTCGCCCGATGCGCTCATCACATGGCTCTACACCTTCGCCGTGTCGCGTCCGCCATCGTCGCCGGAACTGGCGGGTGCGCGCGAACTCCTCGGCCCGACGCTCGACGCGCCGGGCGTGCAGGATTTGCTGTGGGCCGTTTGCATGCTGCCGGAATTCCAGTTGATTCGCTGACCCATGAACCCGCTCCCGCTCGATCCGCAAAACACGCGGCGTGATTTTTTGAAGAAGCTCTCTGCCGCCAGCATCGCCGCGATGATGGCGCGCGAACCGCGCCTGCTCGCCGCCGACGATGTGAAGCATCCGAAGCCGACCGCGGATGCGTGCATCCTGCTGTGGATGGCGGGCGGCATGGCCGCGCCGGAGACCTTCGATCCGAAACGCTACGAGCCCTACGCGGTCGGCACGCCTGTGGAAAAAGTGCTGAGCACTTTTCCCTCGATGGACACTGCGGTGGACCATATCAAAATCTCCGCGGGCCTGCCGAACATCGCGAAGGTGATGGATCGCGCGACGCTCGTGCGCTCGCACGTGCTCGCGGATCTCGGCGCGATTTTGCATTCGCGGCACCAGTATCACTGGCACACGGGCTACGTGCCGCCGCAGACCGTCGCCGCGCCGCACATCGGTGCATGGATGGCCCGCGTGCTCGGGCCGCGGAATCCGGTCATCCCCGCGTTCATCAATATCGGCCAGCGGCTCGAGGGCATCGGCGAAAGTGAGGAGCTGAAGTCGTTCACCACTGCGGGATTTTTCGGCGCGGAATTCGGGCCGATGAATCTGCCATTTCCCGACGACGCATCGCGCGCGGTGCGCCCGCCAAAGGGCATGGAGGGCGCGCGTTTCGAGAACCGCTACCGCGCGTATCGCAAGCTGATCAATCAAAACCCAAACCGCGATTTTCTCAGCGACTACCAGCAGGAATCCCTGCTGCGCTCGATGGACAACGCGCAGCGGCTGCTCGCCTCGAAGGAGCGAGACGCATTCGACATCACGCTGGAGCCAAAAGAGCGCGCGGAAAATTATGGCACGAGCCGTTTCGGTCACGGCTGCCTGCTCGCACGGCGACTCGTCGAGTCAGGCGCGCGCTTCGTCGAGGTCACGACGGAATACGAGCCGTTCCGCAACTGGGACACGCACAACAGCGGCCACTCGACGCTGGAGCGGATGCACAAGGAATTGGACGCGCCCGTCGCGCAGCTCATCCTCGACCTCGAATCACGCGGCCTGCTGGACCGCACGCTCGTGATCATCGCGAGCGAGTTTTCGCGCGACATGCTCGTCGAGGGCACGAAGGGCAACGTGCTCAAGCCTGGCGCCGACATGCCGAAGGACGACACTTTGAAGGAGCCGAAGCACTACGGCCTGCACCGGCATTTCACCGGCGGCTCATCGGTCGTGATGTTCGGCGGCGGCATGAAGCGCGGCTTCCTCCACGGCGAGACCGCACCCGAGCGCCCGCTCGTCGCGATCAAGGATCCGGTGAGCATCACCGAGATGCACGCGACGATTTTCACCGCGATGGGCATCAGCCCGAAGACCGCCTTCGACATCGAGAACCGCCCCTTCTACGCGACGCAGGACGGGCTCGGAAAACCGGTGAAGGCGCTGTTCGGGTAGCTGACGGCAATCACCATTCCGTTCCGACCCTGCCAGTCGGCATTTGTGTCTCCGGATGTGTCGCCACACGATTCGCACGGTGGATTTCGACCCCTCGGCGGCGCGCGCCCCTGATGTTAAAGACGACACCGAGTTCTTCACCGGGGGCGAGTGCGATCGGGAAGTGCAATCGTTCTCCGCGCCTCCTGCGGCGGCTGTGCCGACAATGCGGCGCGGGGGCGGAGCGGGTCGCCGGGGGAAGCGCTGGTCACGACCCGCAACGGCTGGAGGTCGATCGCAACTGGCACGGCGGGCAGGGAAGCACACCCGCACCAGCCTCGAATGCCCCCCGGTTACTTTCATTCGCAGCGTGCTCCCGGGCAAGATGTGGCGCGTGGCGTTGCGCGGGCTGAGGCGCGGCGAGCCGTTTTGCGCGTGAGTTTGCCTCGCGGCTGAATTGAGGGGACATTCGAAAACCTTTTTTTTCACAGATTCAGAAAATCCGCAGAGACCTCGCGTGGGCGGGCGCAGCGAGGCGGAGGGCGTTCTCGCGAATGATGCGCGCCATTTGCTCCGTGCCGCCACAAAACCGTCCGGCAAATTCTGAGAGACGATACCAATCTGGAATCTTCAGTCTTCTGCGGACAGGAATGTCCACACTACGGCGCGACTTACGGCAGCGGGCGGATGAAGAGGTCCTTGTAAAAAGTGGTGCTCTTCGGGTCGTGGCCTTGCAGCGCGATCGTGCCTTCGCCGATCGAGCGGCCGGGCATTCCCTTCGGCGGCTCCCAGCCTTCGGGCTGCGTCCAGTCGGTCGTCACCTTGCCGTCAATTTTGATCACGACATGCCTGCCCTCGACCTTGATCTCGTAGTCGCACCACTCGTTGTCCTTGTTCGGCGCGTTGTCGATCACGTCGGCCACGGCGTAGAGGCCGCCGGTTTTTTTGCGGTCGCCGTGCGTGGCATTTACCTGGCACTCGAAGCCTTTCGAGGGCCAGCCCTTCTCCTCGAAGAACGTGTGAAAATAGATGCCGGAATTTGCGCCGGGCGTCGTCATCACCTTCGCC
>JANXZI010000586.1 GCA_025355595.1 Spartobacteria bacterium | reverse complement strand
GGCGTGGTGAGCAGCGTGAGGATCTGCGAGACAATGAGGCCGCCGATGACGGCGATGCCGAGCGGCTGGCGGAGTTCGGAGCCGGCACCGTGGCCGATGGCGAGCGGGATGGCGCCGAAGAGCGCGGCGAGCGTAGTCATCATGATCGGGCGGAAACGGATGATGCAGGCCTTGAAGATGGCGTCGTGCGGGCTCAGGCCGTCGTGGCGCTGCGCGTCGAGGGCGAAATCAATCATCATGATGGCGTTCTTCTTCACGATGCCCATGAGGAGGATGATCCCGATGAAGGACACGAGTGAAAGGTCCTTGCCGGTGAGCAGCAGCGCGAGCAGTGCGCCGACGCCCGCGCTCGGCAGCGTGGAGATGATGGTGAGCGGATGGATGAGACTTTCGTAGAGGATGCCAAGGACGATGTACACGGCGAACAGCGCGGCAATGAGGAGCAGCGGCAGGCTCTTCAGCGATGCCTGGAAGACCTGCGCGGTGCCTTGGAAATTGCCATGGATGCTGGCAGGCATCTTCAGCTCACGCGTAACCTCCTCAACAAGATCGGTCGCGCGCCCGAGCGACACGCCCGGTGCGAGATTGAAGGAAAGCGTGACGGCGGGAAACTGCCCCTGGTGGCTCACCGAGAGAGCCGCGTTGCCCGTCTGGAATCTCGCAACGCTTGCAAGCGGGATTTGCGCGCCGGTGTTTGCGCGCACGTAGATTTTCTGCAATGATGACGGCTCGAGCTGATATTCCGGATCGGCCTCGATCACGACGTGATGCTGGTTGTAGCGCCGGTAGATCGTGGAGACCTGCCGCTGGCCGAAGGCGTCGTAGAGTGTGTTGTCGATCATCGCGGGCGAGACACCGAGGCGCGCGGCGGCATCGCGATCCACGACCACGCTGCTCTGGAGCCCGCGCATCTGGAGGTCGCTCGACACGTCCTTCAGCTCGGGAAGTTCGCTGAGCTTCTGCACGACCCGCGGCACCCAGCGTTGAAGTTCGCCGACATCGCCACTTTGCAGCGCGTACTGGAATTGCGCCCGGCTCTGCCGTGAGCCGACGCGCACGTCCTGCATCGCCTGAATGATGAGCGTGATTCCTGGCACAGCGCCGGTTTTTCTGCGGATGCGCGCGATGATTTCCTCGCTGCGCGCATCCCGCTGAGCGCGCGGCTTCAGCGCGATGAAAAGGCGCCCGGTATTGACGCTGCTGCTGCCACTGCTGCCGCCGATGAATGATCCGACCGTGGCCACCGCCGGATCCTCGATGACGATCTGCACAATGCGACGGTTCAGTTTTTCCATCGCCGGAAATGAGATGTCCTGCGCGGCCTCGGTGCTCCCGGAGAGCATCCCGGTTTCCTGCTGCGGGAAGAATCCCTTCGGCACGGCGGCGTAGAGCCAGACGGTGGCGACCACGGTGAGCAGCGCGACAAGCATCGTGAATGCGCGGTGCCGCAGCACCCAGCGCAACGCGCGTTCGTAGATCGCGAGCATGCCGTTGAAAACGGCCTCGCTGGCGCGGAAAAACATCCCTGGCTTCCTGTGCAATGTCTCGGGCTTCAGCAGCCGCGAGCACATCATCGGCGTGAGCGTGAGTGAGATCACCCCGGACACGAGGACGGCCACGCTGAGCGTCACGGAGAATTCGTGGAAGAGCCGCCCGACCAGCCCGCCCATGAAAAGCAGCGGGATGAAAACGGCGACGAGCGAGATGCTCATCGAGATCACCGTGAAGCCGATCTGCCTCGCGCCCTTCAGGCCCGCCGTCATCGCGCTTTCGCCCTTTTCCATGAAGCGGAACACATTTTCGATCACGATGATCGCGTCGTCCACGACGAAGCCGACGGAGATCGTCACGGCCATCAGCGAGAGGTTGTCCAGCGAGTAGCCGAGCAGATACATCACGCCGAAGGTGCCGGCGAGCGCGAGCGGCACCGTCACGCTCGCGATGAAGGTCGGCCAGAAGCGGCGGAGAAAAAGGAAGATGACCATCACCACGAGCGCGATGCTGATCATGAGCGAAAACTGCACATCCTCGAGGGAAGCGCGGATCGTGGCCGTGCGATCACTGAGCACTTCGAGGTGCATGTTTGGCGGCAGCCAGAGCTGCGTCTGCGGGAGCGCCTCGCGGATCCGGTCCACGGTCTCGATCACGTTCGCGTCGGCCTGCTTAAAGATGACGAGCAGCACCGCCGGCTTCGTGCCGTGCCAGCCGCCGACGCGCGTGTTCTCGACACCGTCCACGATTTTCGCGAGCGAGCTGAGCAGCACGGGCGTCCCGTTTTTCTGAGTGAAGATCAGATCCTTGTATTCGTCCGCGCGGAGGAGCTGATCATTGCTGTAAATCGTGTAGGAAGCCTGGTCGCCGTCCACGCTGCCCTTGGCCTTGTTCACATTGGCCTGCGTGAGAAATGCGCGGACATCCTCAAGGCTCGATCCCGTCGAGGCGAGCGCGGCGGGATTCACCTGCACGCGCACGGCAGACTTCGCGCCGCCGCTGATCATCACCTGGCTCACGCCCTCGAGCTGGCTGAGGCGCTGGCCGACGATTTCATCCGCGGCCTCGAAGACCGACGACACCGTCTCGGAATCCGAGGTCATCGCGAGCACCATGATGGGCGCGTCGGCGGGGTTGGATTTCTTGAACGTCGGCGGATTCGGGAGGTTGGCCGGGAGATCGCTGGAGGCCGCATTGATCGCCGCCTGCACGTCGCGCGCCGCGGCGTCCACTTTCCGCGAGAGGTCAAATTGGATATTGATCGAAGTTCCGCCGAGGGTGCTGTTCGAAGTGATCTCGGTGACGCCGGAAATCTGTCCGAGGTGACGTTCGAGCGGTGCCGCGAGCGAGGCGGCGACCGTCTCCGGATCCGCGCCGGGCAGCGATGCGCCGACCGAGATCATCGCGAAATCCACGCGCGGAATCGGCGCGACCGGCAGCAGGTGGTACGAGACGATCCCGAGCAGAAACAATCCGATCGCCAGCAGCGTCGTGGCGACCGGACGCCGGATGAATGGCTCGCACACGTTCACGGCAAATTGCTTTCAACGGGCAGGGCAACTTCGGCGTCCGGCAAAATTTCACCGGTGCGTTTGCGACGCATCCTCCGCGCGAGACGGTCGAGGTAGAGATAGATCACCGGCGTCGTGTAGAGCGTGAGAAATTGCGAGACCAGCAGCCCGCCGACGATCGCGATGCCCATCGGCTTGCGCAGCTCGGAGCCAGTCCCATTTTGCAGCGCCAGCGGCAGCGCGCCGAAGAGCGCGGCGAACGTGGTCATCATGATGGGACGGAAGCGCAGCAGGCACGCCTGGTAGATGGATTTCTCCGGCGGCATCCCTTCGTTGCGCTCCGCATCGAGCGCGAAATCAATCATCATGATCGCGTTCTTTTT
>JANXZI010000578.1 GCA_025355595.1 Spartobacteria bacterium | reverse complement strand
GAAAAGCGCCGCCCACAAGGCTCCGAAACTCACATCAACAGGGTTTTCGGATGTGCCCTTAAGCAAACGCAGGCCGAGATCGAAGCCGACAAGACCCTTGTTGAAGCTCAGAAACGCGCTGAGGAAGCGCGGAATGCACTGGAGAAAGCGCACGCCACGCCCGCATTTCCGTAATATGGCCCCATCTTCCTTGAGAAGCGCCTGTGCGGGCGCGTTCGGAGAGAGCCCGCCGGGAGGCTCGGAGGAATCCCGGCACTTTTTCAAACCATGCGCGCAACTTCAAAACGATGAACGCGGCTGCCAGCGATAGCTTTTGCTCGGCGATGTGTTCAGCGCGCATTTTCAAACTGACCTTTCCGTGAACGCCGCTGAACCAACTTCCGCCATCCCGCGTGAAACGCGCCATGCGCTTTCAGCACGGATCGCGCAAATCGAATTCGCGATCGGAATGGCCCGAAAATTCTGCGCGAATGCGAGGCGTGTCTTGGAAACGGTATCGGAACACGAGTACGGATTCCTTCAGAATCTCGCCAGCGATGGTGCTCTGGCACTCGAACATGCGAAGCAGGCCGCTTTGCACCGCGGAGCGCTGCTGCTGTATGTAAAAACCGCTACCTCTCTCAGTGCTCAATTCGTGGATCTGGTTCGCCAGACGGTCGTGTGGGCACGGGAAAACGCCGTGCCGGAAGAAGAGGCGAAGTCTTTGGGCAGCTATGCCGCGAAGAATTCGGAGGAACTCGAAGCGTTCATCCTCTGCGCGAATGATCTGCTTGCGCGCAGCGAACATGTCTATGACCAGCCGCATATTAATTGACGGCAAGTACCTCGTCGCCGATCCCGGCCCGACCGGCGAGGTCGCGGACAAGAACGGCCTGCAAACCGTCGAGGTGCCCGTGAACTTCCCGACCTTCCAAGAAGCGTTCGCGATGGATGCCGGGCGCGTGGCATCGCAAGTCGGCGTGCCGAGCGGACTCATGCTCATTGGATCACCGTTCGAGCGCAGCCAAAGCCTTGAGGTCCTCGTGAAGTACAAGTTCCAGGGCGTGCCGGTGAGCTGGACGCCTGAAAATGGAAAGGATCGAGCGACGTACTCTTTGACCGGAACTGAAGGGGAATCGCCGATGGAATTGCATCCGCGTTTCGGACGACTCAAAGCCATTTTCGGATGGCACGCGGATGACATTACTTTAGGGGCCAACAGCCCCGGAAGATTTGACTACTTCTTGCCGAACACGACTACCCCCAGCAAAGCCTATGGGACGCAGGGCTGGATTACGACCGGCGCAGAATTTCAGATGACGTACGTCACCAGAGGCGTGCCGGCGTCTATTTTCAACAACGTCGGAAAAGTGTTCAACTACCTTCCGGAATTCCTCAAAGCCTTCGGTTGGGGTGCGTTCTTTGATGGGCGCAACTGGCTCGTCCTTGCCCCGAAGGTGGAAAAGAATTTGGGATCGGCGGCCCGTGTCACGGAGCGCTTCCGGCTCTCCGGGCCCGGCGGGGTGAATCAGGAAATCTATACCTACTCCGGCACGTAGAGCCCAGGCGGCAGCCAAAATCCCGCGGGGCATTCCCTCTCGCGCGCATCCAGCCGAGTTGGAGAGCTTCGACGGGAACCGCTGAATTAGGTACGGCTAATTTTCCAGCATTTACTGGCGACTGTGCTGGAAATTCACCCGCTGGTGAACGACCAGCGGGGCGGTAATCTCGCCATCTCGCACGACCATCGAGGCGACCGCGCGCACGGCGCGCTCGATGAAGTGATTGCGCTCCCGAGAGATCGCTGCCGTGGTGGGGTGATATTTAAAGAAGCCAGGGAAGTAAGTGGCGATAGCACCGTCAATCACCTCGCAGAGGGCCTGCGCCCCCCGTCTTTTGGTCATTGGCGTTTCGCCGATGGCGAGCGAAATGCGTTTCGTTTTCGGGTTGCGGGGATGCGGTGTTTTCATGGGATTTGAGTGAGAAACAAGAGGCTCCGCCGTTTGCAGCCGCCCGGCGTGTACGGATTGTGCGCCGGCTGAATCATCATGCCCTCTCCGCCGGCATCAAGGACCGCGCGCAGCTCCGCGCGCAGTTGCGCCCGGCCGCTTAACGTCGCCGCGTTCGTAAACTCTGCGTAGCGTGTGCCAGGGAACGCGCACGCGTTTTGTGCAAGGGTTTGTGCAAGAGTGAGCGGTGGTCTGCTCGCCATTCGAGCAATTCGGGAAACCCCTTATTCTTATTCCCCGATCACCGCGTGCAACGGTGCACCGAGTTTGGATTAAGAATAAGATCAAGAATAAGAATAGGAGGGGACGAAAACCGGCGGCGACTTCCGCCCCCTACTCAGACCGCGCTGGGAGCGCGCGGAGGCGGCGGAACGAGCACGCACGCCATGCCGGCGGCCTTTGCAGCCTGGAGGCCGGTGCTCGTGTCCTCGAAGACGAGGCAGCGCTCGGGGACGACATTCATCCGCCGCGCAGCCTCGAGAAAGGGATCCGGGTGCGGCTTGCCGCGCAAGTAATCCTCGCTGCACACGATGGTGTCGAAGAGTCCCGCGATACCGAGGGCGCGCAGGGTTTTCATGACGATACTTCTATGCCCGCCGCTGGCGACCGCCATCGGCTTGCGCCCGTGCCATTCGCGCGCGAGCGCAACGACGGGGCCGATCTCGGCGACCTCGTTGCTGAATTCGAGAAACAGCTTTTCCTTCACCGCGACGGTCGCCTCGACGGGCATCGAGTAGCCGTGGCGCTCGTTCAGGATCTCGACGACACGGCACGTAGGCACGCCGCCGAGTTCGTAAAACATCGCCTCGGGAAAATCCGCGGCGCGTTCGCCGAGCGCGATCTGCCACGCGCGATAGTGCGTGGGCATGGTGTCGGCGAGAGTGCCGTCGCAGTCAAAAATGAACGCGTCGAAATCGCCGTGCGGGAGCTCCAGGGGGAACGACGAGGTGGTCGTGCGGTTGCTCACAAGGGCGCGGAAGATGCGCAGGATTTCGGGAAAGGCGAGCAGGATCGCGGGGCAAAATTCAAAGCACAAAAATCAAAAAACAACCGATGACCGCCACCATCGCCCTTTGGTCTTTGTGCTTTGTAGTTTGAGTATTTCAGATCGGCCCGTCGCACAGTTTCCCCTTTTCGCACGCTCCCTGCTATGTATCGTCGCCCGCCCGCCGCGTGCAGACTTTTTCATTCCGAAAAATCGCCTGAGCACCGCGGAAAAAAAAACACAGTCCACATGGCCGAAATCAAATTCCGCTGCCCAGAATGCACGCAAAAAATCGCGGTCGAAGCATCGGCCGTAGGGGTGAAGATTGACTGCCCGACGTGCCACAGCGGGCTGGTGATCCCGCAGTCGGACAAGGTGCCGGTGGAGGTGCTCACGAAGCGGAAGCTCGCGATCCTCGGCGGCTCCGCGGATGCGATGTATGCCGATCTCCAGAAGGCGCAGACCGAGGCCGCGAAGGCGACGGAGGAACTGAAGCAACTGCGCGAAAAGCACACGGCGACCGTGCAGGGCGCGAAGAAGGACATCGAGGGACTCATCGCGGCGCAGAAGTCCCTGGAGGGCGAAGTGGCGGCGCTGCGCCCGCTGCGTGACGAACTGGCAGCCGCGAAAAAAAGTCTCGCGGAGGCCGCGGAGCGGGAGGCGCGGCGGAAGGCGGCAACGGCGGAAGCCACGGCGCTGCGCACGGAACTCACCGGGCTCCAGGCGATGCACGCGGAGACGGAGAACCGCCTCGCCACGATCACCGAACAGCTCGGCGCGCTCCAGCGCGAGCGCGACGAAATCGCAAAAAAGACGGCGGCGGAAGCGGCGGAATTGCGACGGCAGTTCGCAGACACGCGGAGCGAAACCGAGCGGGCACAGGCAGACGCAAGAACGGCGGCAGAGGCACACCGCGTGGAGCTTGCGGAGGCAGAGGCGCAGTGTGTGCAGGCGGAGGCGCGGCTGCCGGATCTTGCCGCAAAACTCACCAGCCTCGAGGCGGAGCGCACGCAGCTCACCGGCATCGTCGAGGAGCTGCTGCCGCTGCGCGAAGAACTCGCACAGGCCCAGCGCAATATTTGCGCCCTCAGCGAATCCGCCGCCGAAAAGGCGCGCGGCCACGAATCGGAATTGCAAGCCGCACGCGCATCCGCGGCCGAACTCCGCGGGCTCCTCGGCGATTTGCAGGCCCAGCACGCCGCTGCGCAGGATCAGCTCTCCGAGCACGGGACGCAGGTCGAGACTGCGGTGCGGCGCGTGGCGGAGCTTCAGTCCGAGGCCGCCACGGCCAAGTCGCTCCGGGAACAACTGACCGCCGCACAGGGCGAGGCGGAGCGCCTTCGCAAGGAGGCGGAGCAGGCCGCGAAGGAACGCGAAGCCGCCACGCAAAAACACGAGGCCATGCTCGCCGAGGCGCGGGCGACGGAGAAGACGCTCCAAGAATACGCCGACAGGCTGCACGCAAAATTCGTCGAGGCCGAGCGCCGACACGCGGCGGTCAATGCCGGCTTCACCGGCCTCAAGGAGGAGAGCGCCGATCTCACGGGCCAGCTCGCCGCGCTGCGCAAGGAGCGCGACGACGCCGCAACCGCAGCCGCCGCGAAGGAAAAGACGATCGCGGAACTCAGGCCCGCGATCAGTTCCGCGCAGGCGGAAATCACACGGCTGCGCGATGCGGAGGATGCAGCCGCCGCGGACCGGGCCCGCATTTCCGCTGCGCTGGAAAAGGCCATGGCCGACCGCGCGGAAATCGCTGACGGCAAAAAGCAGCGCGATGCGCTCATGGCGGCGAAGGATGGCGAGATTGCGCAATTCAAGCAGCTCGCCGCATCCACGGAAAACGCCGCGAAAAACCGCGAGACACAATTTCAACTCCTCAGTGCCCGCGTGGAGAGCCTGACCGGCCTCGTGCTCCAGCACGAGGCAGCGGTCCGGGAGACGCAGGCCGAGGTCGCCAAGGAGCGCACCGAAAGAATCGCCGCGCAGGAACGCGCGAAGGCGGCGGAACGCGCGGCGGCAGATTCCGCCGAGCGCGCAAAAAAGATCGAGGCGGAAAAGTCGGCGGAACTCGAGACGCTGAGGAACGAGACCGCGCGCGCAAAGTCCGCGCTCGATCAGCTCCGCACGCAGGGCCGCGACACGCAGCCCGCTTCCGCCGGGCCGACGGAACGCGAAAAGACACTCGAGACGGAGCGCGATGCGCTGACGGCGGCACTCGACCGTGCGAAGCAGCATGTGGGCGTCCTCCAGGCGCGGCGCGACATGCTCCGCGATGAGGTCGCCACTTTGCGAAGCCGGCTCGGAGTGGGCAAGGTCACTTCTGCGGACGAGAAGCCGGTCGCAAGCTGACGATTTTCTGCCGCGCGCCCTCGATGAGCAGCCCCGCGCCGAGGCCGACGAACGCGCCGAACGGCCCAAAGAAAAACGCGCACACCGCGAGCTTCATCGCGAGCACACCGGGCGGCGGGGGCGTCCCCGGCTCGACGCCCTCGATTTTTGGAATGGCCGCCTTCGGGATGAGCATCCGCGTGGTCGAGGCCAGTTCCGGCCGGTACGGCGCGAGCACGACGAACACCATGTAGATCTCGGCCAGCACAAAGCCGACGATGCTGCAAATCTTGATAATCCGGTTCCGGCCCATGCGCGAAATAGAGCCCCGGCGGGCCGCACTGTCCAGCCGCAGCCGGGGCTCATCACGCCGAATCAATGCCGTGCCGCTGCGTCGAATGTTGGATGTTGGATGTTCCGCCGCGCCCCGTCTATAAGCGGCGCAACCTTCCCCGTGCTGCACAAGACATTCATCGTCGCAATCCTCGCCGCCGCCCTGCTTTCATCCGCAGGGGCGCAGGGACGCCGCGATTCCCGCGGGCCGGCAGTGCCGCCGCCCGTCGTCTCGCAGACCATCCCCGCGCAGCGCGGCGAAAAGGTCACAGTGCCGCTCGCCATCCACGGCACGCGCGGCGAGATGCTTGAATTTCTCATCCGCACCCCGCCCTCGCACGGAAAACTTTCGGCCGTGAAAAATGCGGCGATGAATACCGCGACAGTAATCTACACGCCCTCCGCAAAAGGCGGCACCGCGGAGGATCGCTTCACGTATGCGGTGCGCGGCTCCGAGGGCGTATCCGCGCCGGGCGTGATCGCGATCCGTTTTTCCGAGCCAGTCGTCGTGCCGCCGAGGCTGGCCGCGCCGAATGAAATCGAGTTTCCTCCGGTGTTTCCCGGCCAGCGCAGCACGGCGGAATTGGAAATCGCCAATGAGGGGGGCGGCATCCTCGAAGGCGCGGTGGCCGTGGAAGAACCGTGGAGCATCGAGGGGTTGAAGATTTTCAAAATCGCCGCGCACAGGAAGGCGATCATCCGGCTCATCTTCGCGCCCTCGCAGACCGGCGTGCGCACGGGCGAAGCGATCATTACCGGCTCGCAGCGGAAGATCGTGTCGCTGCGCGCGAGTGCGGAGCAGCGCCTCGACGTCACGCCGGCGCAATTGAAACTCACCGCGCAGCCCGGCAACCAGACCCGCATGGGCGTCCTCAAAGTCACAAACCGCTCGGAGGAGGATGCGAGCATCGCGATGGAAGCCGGCGAACGACTGCTGACGGACCACATCGTGAGAGTCCCTGCTCGGACCACGAGCAGCGTGCCCATTTTTGCCGACGCTGCGGTGGGTGCGGCATTTGACGAAGTCGTGAAATTAAGCAGCAAGGAATGGAGCGCGAGCGTGAACGTCCACGCGGTGGCAGTCGGCGCGATCCTGAAATTCACCGCCGCGGAAGTGCACATCTCGGCCAGCGCCGGGGATGCGGCAGCGGGGGGCACGGCGATTTTAGAAAACAGCGGTGGCGAACCGGTGACGGTGCGGCTCGATGTCGAGCGCCCCTTCGAAGTCGCCACGCGCGTCGTTACCGCGCCCGCGCGCGGTCGCGTGGAGATTCCGATCAGCGCGCGCGATGCGAAGGCGGGCATATTTCACTCGGCGCTGAAAGCGATCGGCGAAGGCGGCTCAGCCACCGTGCAGGTGAAGGCGGAGATCGCGGAGCCCGCGCAAATCCAGACCGAAGCGCGCAGCACGGGACCCGCCGCCGAGCGCCAGCCAGACAGCACGCCCGCCGAAAGCGAGGCGAAGGAAAACGACCCGCCGCTGATCCCGGCCGATGCGCGCGACGTCCCGAACATCCTGGGAAACTTCGCCCACGGCACCGGCACAGACACGGCGATGCTCGACTGGCCGGCAAATCTCGGCCCGGTGGAAAATCTGCGCATCGAGGAGCGTGTGCTGTCCATTTCCGACGCCGGCGATCTGCAAATCGGATGGTCGCCGCTGCCACCCGCGAAGGTCGCGCCGGCAGGAGATCATATGACGGCGGAACTGCGCGGGCTCAGGCCGGGCACGCTCTACACGGTGCGCGTCGTGTCCGGAAAGGACACGGATGCCGCGGTGATCTTCACGGCGGATTTCCGCACCACCGCGAACAAGCCGTTCCTCGCTGCTTCGTCAGCGCGCACGCCGCTGCTCGTCGTCACGCTCGGCGTGCTCCTATTCGCAATCTGGCGCACACGGCGGGCGGGAAAGTAGCCGAAACGGACTCGCCAGACGATTCCCAGGAATGGCGGTCAGTCCGCGATCATTGCATCGATCGCGGACTCCAGTTTTGCTCCCGGCTCGCCCTTTTTCCACAGCGCGCCCTTCCCGAGTTTAAGCAGGCCGGGGACATCGCCAAATTTCGCCGCGCCCGGCTGGAACCAAGGGCTGTAGATGCTCGGCGCGTCGAGCAGGCGGACCTGCGCATCGAGCACGGCCTTGTTCACGTAGCCGTCGGCAAGCGCGCGCGCGGCGGCGGCGATGGCGGCGGTCTTGTCGAGCGCGACGAGCACGACGCTGGTCGAGTGGTGCTCATGGTCGCGCACGAATGCGAGCAGCGTGAGCACGTCGTGCGTGCGCTGGACGAGCAGCGAATTGTTGTAGCCGAACGTGAAGGCCGCGGCCTCGCGCGGATTCTTCACCTTGCGCACCGGATCATCCGACTGGCCGGCGAAGACGAATTCGCCCAGCATAAAAAGATCGGGCGCAATGACGCTGACGCCCGAGGCGATCAAGCGTGAGACGTCGGCATTTGGCTGGTCGCCGTCGAGCAGCGCGGATTTTCCTTTTTCCGTCAGCCAGATGACGGTGCGCCCGTTCCATTTCTTCGGATGAAAAAAGAGGCATGGCACGGCCTCATGGCGCCCTTCGTTATCCACGACGCCGCGCAGCAGCCACCAGTCGCCGCGATCCTCTTTCTTGAAAGTCCTGCGATCGATCGTTGCCTTTTCACCAGCGAGCGTGCGCGTGAAAATCGCGTCGAGCGCGGGGCGCGCGATTTTTTCAAAGTTGGCGGCGAGCACTTTGTCGCTGTCCTCCTTCCACCACTGGAGCAGCTTTTTCTCGAAGTCCTCGCCGCCCGCGGGCGCGGGATGCTGGGCGTCCCACACGGTGAGCTGCGCCTGCGTAAGCGGCTCGTAGTCGTGCTCCTTCAGGCGCTCTCCGGCGAGGCCGAGGCGGAAGTGCGTGTTGAAAAAATCGTAGATGTGCTCGCGCGTGACGAGGTTGTAGTTGTGCGGAAAATCCGGGTGATCGAAGAGCTTCACGCTGTCCGCCGCGCCGAGATTTTTCCAGTGCTGCGCGAGATCGGGGAAGCCCTTCGTGGAGAGATTCACGGTCCAGTCGTGCGCGCTCGTGAGGCCCATCGGCTTCGGCGCAAAGAGCGCGGCAAATTCGATGTTGCCCGTGCCGACGCGCAGCAGGCTCGCATTTTCGCAGGTGCAGCCGCCCTGCATCGCGGTGCTCACCATCACGCACGGCACCGCCACGGTGATGCGCGGATCGATCGCGGCGAGGAGCATGGACTGCGTGCCGCCGCCGCTCGCGCCGGTCACGGCGAGGCGCGCCGGGTCCACGTCGTCGAGCGCGGTGAGGAAGTCGAGCGAGCGGATGTTGTTCCAAGTCTGGAGGCCCATGATGCCCTGGCTGTATGTCTCGGCCTGCGGTGAATAGAGCCCCCACTTGCCGGGCTCGGGCGAGATCATCTCCGAGCGCTGCTTTCCGAATTTGTGTGCGAGGTCATGCGAGATCTGCTGCGAGTCGCTGTTGCCGAGCATGTCGCTCACGAAGGCGACGCAGCCCATGCGCGCGAGCTGCACGCCGATGCTTTGGAAAATCACGCGCCCGCCGACCATGGAGTTCTCGTGGCCGTCCGCGATTTCTTTTTTCAGCACCGCGTCCGTCTTCTCCCAAAAGCGCGCGTCCTTCCAGTGGCCGTGCGTGACGATCACCGCGGGATGTTTCCCCTGCCCAGTCGGGCGGTAGAGGTTTCCTGTGTGGAAAAGTCCCGGCATCGTCTCGAGCGAGACCTTCTCGACGGTGTAGCCGTCGCGCTGGATCTTGCCATGGACGGCGGCGTTCAGCGGATTGCGCGTCGGCTCCGGCCAGATGCCGAGCGCGACGCGAATCTGCGTCTTCACCGCGGCGGCGCGATTGTCCCACACGATTTTGGAATCCGGCGGCGACCACGGAAAATAGCCGTCGAGATCCTTGAGCGGCTGGAGGCGGACATCGTCGGGGAGCGACGCGGCGGGGAGTACGCGCGGGGCGTCGGCGGCGAAGGTGAGGAACGGGGTGAGCGCGACGAGGGCGCAGAGGGGGAATGCTTTCATCGGGCGCGATGCTGGCAGCTTCGTGCGGGGACGGCAACGATTTGAGAGGTGCAAAGTAAGCGGTGCGGGTTTGAGCGCCAACGGCGCGCTTCATACCAGCCTAGTGTCATGTCCCTTAAGTCCGTGATGTAACGGTTTCCAGGGCGATTTTGGCGCGCTGGAGCTTGGCGAGGATGTCGGCACCCTTGGCCCGCCAGCGATAGGGTTTCGGGGCGAGGTTGCGTTCGGCGAGGTAGCCTTC
>JANXZI010000565.1 GCA_025355595.1 Spartobacteria bacterium | reverse complement strand
CCAACACCTGCCTTCCGGAGGTATATGAACATTTCCAGCCGGAGTGGTAACTTTATAGTATTGCTCAGCAGTTGCATGCCCTTCTTGAGCCGTCATTGGGATAGGTCGCCAACGACCTTTAGGGTCATTATTCGGATTTCTATAAACCTTAGCTTGCTCCTCCGTCAATGGAACAAGATTACGATTTTTCTTAAATAAAGCAGGATTTTTTGAATACACAAAAATGTACTCATGTACATCACCTATTGCTTCTCTATTTTCACGCGAGTATCGCTTTTGCCAAACATTACTTGCAATAAAACTTGAGCGACCTCCACTACTTCGCGCACTTCATCGAGGAGGAACTCTACAAGGAGCGCGACGAGGTGATCGTGCTCACCGCGCTGCTCCCCGATCCGATCAACACCTACCTCGACGAATTCCGCGAGGGGATCCTCAAGAAGGTGAACGGCGCAGCCATCCGCAACATGAAGGAACTCGCGGCGGCATTCGCAAAGCAGGCGGACGAATACGTGATTGATTTCGAAGGCGCGGGTCGCCCACTCGTCCTCCGGCGCACGGACCTCGAGGCCGCGCACGAGCGAATCCGCCAGCGCTACAATGTGCTTCAGGAACAGTTCCTCGGCGACGAGCCCGCGAAGCCGGCGCGCTGAACATGAATCCCATTCCACGACTTTCCATGCACCGCATCACACTCCTTCTCGCATTCGCCTTCCTCGCTTCCGACGTTGTTCTCGCCGCGGAAAAGCTGAGCGTCGTCCGTGTCAATGTCACCACGCAGTCGTGGGATTTTCACCGTCCGTGGGGCAAGCGCCAGCCCTTCACGCGCCGCGCGATCGGCGCGGTGCTGCCGGGCAATCGAGTGCTCGTCACCGCCGACCTCGTGGCGAATCTCACCTATCTCGAACTCGAAAATCCCGAGGGCGGCCGCAAGGTGCCCGCGAGTGTCGAGGCCGTGGATTACGAAGCGAACCTCGCCCTTTTGAAAACTGACGCGGAGAGCGATCTGCTCACCGGGGCTCCCGGCCTGGAGATCGCGGAGAGCAACATCGGCGACCAACTCAGCGTGTGGCAGCTCGAAAACAACGGCCGCCTCCTCGTGACGAAAGGCCCGATGACCACCGCGGAAATGGCCGCGTATCCCGTGGACGGCGGATTCCTCATCTACCGTGTCACGGTGCAGATCCAGGGTCGCGACAACAGCTTCACGCTCCCAGTCGTGAATGGCGGCAAGCTCACCGGCGTCCTGATGGGCTACGATGCGCCGTCCACAAATGCGAACATCATCCCCGCGCCCGTCATCCAGCATTTCCTGAAGGACGTCGCGACCGGGCACTACGCGGGCTTCCCGCGCATCGGCTACACGTTCAGCGCCACGCGCGATCCGTCGCTGCGGCGCTATGCAAAAATCCCCGACGACGTGACCGGCGGAGTTTATATCAACGACACGCTGAAGGGCGGCGCTGCCGAGACCGCGGGATTGATCAAGGGCGACGTGCTCGTCCGCGTGGATGATTTCGCGGTGGATCAGGATGGTAACTTCGACGATGCCGCGTACGGAAAAATCCCCGTCGCGCATTTGTTCAATGTGCATCACTTCGTTGGCGACAAGGTAAAGCTGCAAATCCTCCGCGCCGGTGAGCGCAAGACACTCGAGGCCACGCTCACGCATCGCGCGCCGTCGAGCTACGTGAGCGATCCTTACATCATTGATCGCCGCCCGCATTTCGTGATCGTCGGTGGGCTCATCCTCCAGGAACTCTCGCGGCAGTATCTCAAAGACTTCGGCGCAGACTGGCTGCGCCGTGCACCTGAGCGGCTGATCTATTGGGATCGTTTCCAAGGCGAACTTTTCGCCGACGGCCCGCGCAAGCTCGTCTTCCTCAGCCGCGTGCTGCCGACCTCCGCGACCGTCGGCTACGAAGAGCTAAACCACCTGCTCGTCACAAAAATCAACGGCGTCGCACTCCAGTCGCTCGACGACGTGCCGAAGGCGCTGGAGAAACCCGTGGACGGATTCCACAAGATCGAATTCGAGGAAGACCCGAAGACGATCTACCTCGACGCCGCGGAAATCCAGAAGACGGAGCGCGCGGTGCAGATGCAATACCGCCTGCCTGCGCTGAAGTTTCTCGATTAGGGCGGCGGCGAAGCACCGTCTTATTCTTATTCTTATTCTTATTCTTATTCTGCAAGCGAAGCGCGCAGCGGTTTCACGGCAGAAATAAGATTAAGAATAAAAATAAGAATAAGAGGGTGCAGTGCCTCTTTTTGCCGACACATCGTTGTCATTCCCCTCACTTCACCGGCCTGCCCACGAGGATGCCGGAGTGCGTCGCGTGCTTGTCGAGGTATTCGCTGAGCCGGCTTTCGATGACGACCTTGCCGTAGTTCGACGGCGCGCTGGCGTGCATGAAGCACAGCACGCCGTCTTTCCGAATCGCCATGCCGACATGCGTGGTGCCGTGGCTTCCGCCGTCGCGCCCGATGATTCCGATGATGTCGCCATTCTGAAGCTGATCCTCGATCGCGCGGACGCCCGACTTCGGAATCATCGCGAGCGGCTGGCGGCGCAGGCGCGATTCGAGATCGGTGATGCCGGCACGCAGCTCCGGGTTGTTCCGCATGTAGCGGTATTTTTTCCATCCGTGCGTCATCTCGATCGCGGCGTTCGTCACGTTCACTCCGCCGAGGCTGCGCGTGAGATCGCGGATGAGGCCGCGCTTCGCGTTGTCGTGCAGCCAGTCCTCGAGGTAGTGCAGGCGCGAGAGGTAGCTGCCCGTGCATTCGCCGCCCCAATAGCGATCTTTTTCGATGCAGCGCAACAGCGTCTCGGGCGTCCACTGCTCGGCGGGCTCGTCCACCATGCGGGCAAAGGCGAGCGCGGTCTCGAAAAACGTCCAGCAGTCGAGCCCCGCGAGATTCACGCTCGGGGCCTCGATGTGGTCGTCAATCTCCAGCGTGTAGCCCTTGTACGGCGTGCCGAGCAGCATCTGGCCAAACCACGCCGTGCGTTCGCCAATGGGCAGCGCGCGCACCTTGTCCGCGATGGG
>JANXZI010000505.1 GCA_025355595.1 Spartobacteria bacterium | reverse complement strand
CGAGCTTCGATGCTTCGTCGCGGCAATAGACGTGCGCGAAACCGTGATCGCACACGGCGAATGCGCGGCCCGTGAAAAAATCCGTGTAGGCCATTCCCTCGATCGCACGCGTGCCGAAGAGCCCGGCTTCGCGCAGGCGGCGGTTTGGAAAAACTGCGCCGTCGTGGACCTGCTCGATCGCGTAGTCGCCGAAGACGAGCCAGTCGTAGCCGCACTCGGCGGCTTTCGCTTCGAGGCGCTGGAGGTGGCCGAGGAGGATGTCGAGCGCTTTGTCCGCTTCGCGGCTCACGGGACCGTAACGCTGGAGATCGTAGTCGAGGTGCGGGATGTACGTGAGCAGCAGGTCGGGCGCGACGTCCGGCATTTCCATCACCGCGCACGTCGCGTCCACGATCCAGTCGGAGGACTTGTGGTTCGCGAGCGGGCCCCAGTAGTTCATGAGGTTGAACGGGCGGCCGATTTTTTCCGTGAGCCGCGCCTCGAGTGAAGCGGGCTGCGTGTAGCACGCCTGGATCATGCCACCGCTGTGCTTGTGGATCGGCGCAGGGGTCACGACGAGATCCGCCGCCTCCCCCATGCTCTGCTGCCAAAACATCATGCCCACTTTTTTCCCGCGCGCACGGAAGTCGTCCCAGATGCGCGGACCCTCGACGAGCGTCGCACTCTGCTCCCAGAACATCACTTTGCGCAGATCGGAAAAGAAGAGGCCGTTCGCGACAAGGCCGTTTTGCGAGGGCGTGGTGCCGGTGCGGAATGCCGCCTGCACGGGACACGTCACCGCGGGAAAAATGCTCTGCACCGGACGGAACTCGGGCAGATGCGACACGAGATTCCAACCGAGTGCAGCGACATCAACAACGAGCAGCTTGCTTTTGGCCGGCATGAGGAGCGGCCAAGAGAATCAGCTTCGCGGGAAAAAGCTAGGGCGGAGCGAGGCGCGCATTCGCATCAAGATGACGCCTCACTCCGGGGCGAAAAACAATGGCGCATAGAGAAAGGCGCCTGGGGGGACAACGCCCAACGCCCAACGCCCAACGCCCAACTTCCAAAGCAAGCAGCGCTTCGCGTTCGGATTCTTTCCTTGGGAGTTGGGCGTTGGGCGTTGGAAGTTGAGATGCTTCCCGATGTTAAATGCGATTTGCCCCAGGCAGCGCTCCGCACTCACCCGGCGTGCTCGGGTTCCTTCGCGGTTTCCGCGGCGGGAGCGGCCTTGGTTTTCTGGCGCTGGCACAACGCCTTGATCTCCATCCACAGCCAGCGGCGGATTCCGCTGAAGAGCAGGCGACCGCTCTGCTTCGGCTCATGCGTGAAGCCGGGGAAGAGCAGCCGCCATTTTGCATTCTGAGCGCCGTAGGTGCCCGCGGCGATCCGCTTGCGTGCGATGGCCACGAGGCGGCGGTTGTAAAAAGCCATGAACTTTGCCGCGACCCGGCCCGCGAACCCGTCGAACGGGAACGCGCCGAACATCGTCGCGGGATCGGAATACACCTGCTTCACCGGGCCGAGGTGGTACGTCGCGACATCCATGAGCAGCGCCGCAGCCATGATCTCCGCGTCGCCGATGTAGTAATATTTGTCGCGGTAGATGCAGTCGAACCAGCTCTGGAAGCAGAATGCAAAGCGGCGGTTGTAATCGCGCACGTCCACGGCTTTTCCCGCGCACGCATCGGCCACCGCGTTCGCGACGGACTGCGCGGTGAACGCGCAAAAATCGAGGCCCGGACTGTAGAGCGGATCGATGAAGCCCGCGGCATCCCCCACGCACGCCCAGCCCTCGCACATCACCTGCGTGACGCGGTACGTGAGCTGCGAAAATGCGCGCGCGTCGCCCTCAATCACCTCTGCCTCCGCGAGAATCTCGCGCCCGATCGGATGCTCGCGGCAGTGCGCGAGGATGCGTTCGCCGATCGCCGCACCGTCGGGCGGAGTGTAGAGCCGCTCGTCGTACACGAGCCCCACGCTCACATCGCCGCCTTTCAGCGGGATGATCCAGACCCACCAGCCGGGGCCGCAGAGGTGGTTCGTCGCCCAGCCGCGCGCGGCGACGGTCGCATTCGCCCACTGCGGAAATTTCTCACGCAGCTCGATGCTGTCCCAGTCCTTCACGCCGGTGAACCGCGCCCAGAGCGAATTCACCGGATGCTCCGGCATCGGCTGCAGGTAGCCGCGCTTGCGCGCGATGACTGCCGCGCGCCCACTCGCATCCACGACCCAGCGCGCGAGCACCTGCCGGCTCTCGCCATTCTCAAGCAGATCGAGCAGATTCCCCTCCGCGCCGCTGAGGTTGAACTTCACCACCTTCGCCGGGCGGATCACCTCGCAGCCCGCGGCGACGGCGAGCGAAAGGACATGCTCATCGAGTGTCGCGCGATCCACCTGGAAGCCGGGCATCCGCGAATTGAACCGCGCACCCAGCTCCGCGCAATCATCGAACGCCTCGTCCTCCGAGCGCGCGAACCACATGCGCAGCCCCTGCTTCGCGAGTTGGTGATGGCCGAGGTAATTCGTCAGCCCGAGCACACGCGTCATGAAGCACGAGCTGACCTCCGTCGTGCTCTCGCCCACCTTGCGGTCGAAGGCCTCCGACTTCTCAATGATCACGACATGCAACGCCGGGTTGCGCCTTTTCAAAAGCAGCGCCGTCGCCGCCCCGGAGAAAGCGCCGCCGATGATGGCCGCGTCGCAGGAGAGATGCATGACCTCCACCCATACCCGCGCACGACGCAGAGTCCAAGTGTGCCCTCACATTTTTCCCCGGAAAAATTCGCGGCGAAAAAAGTGGTTGCCCGCGTGCGATGCCCCCGGTAGCTTTCCCGCCCTCGTTTGGGGCCTTAGCTCAATTGGTTAGAGCGCTACCCTGTCACGGTAGAGGTTGCGGGTTCGAGCCCCGTAGGTCCCGCCATTCTCTTTGAGAGGTAAAATGGAGAACGCGGCCGGATTTTCTTCGCCTGCATGGCAGTTGCATGGCAGTAGTTCTCCATGAAGCGCCCACCGAGCAGCGCCGGCTCCGGCAAGAAATCCAAGGTCATCGAGATCCGAAAAAGTTCGACGACCGTCAAAATTTACCCGGTTCAGAACCGGGGCGAGACGCTTTTCATGGTGACATGGTTCGTAGCCGGAAAGCGGCACCGGAAGAATTTCCGGGATGAGGTAGCGGCACGCCGCGAGGCTGCGCTCGTCGCAAATAAAATGAGCGCAGGGCAGTCGCAAGTGCTCTTGCTCACGTCCACCGAACGGGAGAGTTACCTTCATGCGAAGCGCGCCCTCGCCCGCATCGGCGTCCCGTTGCATGACGCCATTCAGGATTACGTTGCAGCGCGGGAGATCCTGAAAAATGAACCACTGCTTCCGGCGGTGCGCTTTTACGCGACACACGGCCATCAGCGGCTCGCAAAAAAGTCGGTGCAGGAAGTCGTCGCGGATTTTCTGAAAATCCGAAAGCAGGACGGTTGCAGCGAACGCTACCTGCAGGACATCCGCAGCCGTCTCGGCCGCTTTGGCGATGCCTTTCACATGGGCATTGCCGACGTCGGCACCGTCATGATGGATGAATGGATTCGCTCCCTCAACGTTGCGGCCCGAAGCCGCAAGAATTTCCGCATCCTGCTCGTCGCCTTTTTCAATTTCGCAAAATCCTGC
>JANXZI010000416.1 GCA_025355595.1 Spartobacteria bacterium | reverse complement strand
GCAAATCCAAACGTAAAGTTTTCAAAAGCTAGTTTCGCTTTCCTAAGCGTGGCGACTTCCACAGTGCGTGCTAGCCGGCATCCGGCGGCAGCAAATCCGGCCTGCGCTGGCGCGTGCGTTCGAGGGCCTGCTCGCGGCGCCAGCGTTCGATGTTCGCATGGTTGCCGCTAAGCAGGATGTCGGGGATTTTCCAGCCGCGGAACTCGGGCGGGCGCGTGTAGTGGGGGAATTCGAGCAGGCCGGTGGCGAAGCTGTCGTCGGCCGCGCTGGCGTCGTCGCCGAGCACGCCGGGGATGAGGCGCACGATGGCGTCCACGAAGACGACGGCGGCGATGACGCCATTCGTGAGCACGTAGTCGCCGATGGAGATTTCGTCGTCCACGAGATGGTCGAGGACGCGCTGGTCCACGCCTTCGTAGTGGCCGCAGAGGATGATGAGGTGGCCGCCGCGCGTGCTGTATTCCTGCGCGATGCGCTGGTCGAAGCGGCGTCCGCACGGGCCCATGAAGACGACGCGCGTCTCCGGCGTACGGAGCGATTCGACGGCCTCGAAGATGGGATCGCATTTCATCACCATGCCCTGCCCGCCGCCGTAGGGGGCGTCGTCGGCGCGGCGGTATTTGTCGTGTGTCCAGTCGCGGAGGTCGTGGGATTTGAAAGTGAAGAGCCCTTTGTCCTGCGCGCGCTTCATCATGCTCTCGCAGAGAGCTGCGGTGGCGATGGCGGGGAAGAGGCTGAGGACGTCTATGCGCACGGCGGAAAGTGAGGCAGGTTTCTTACTCTTTGTCTTGCTCTTGCTCGTGCTCTCGTGCGGGAAAAATCGCCCGCGTTAAGAGTTGGCGCGCTCCCCGTTTGATGTTCGGCGTTAGACGTTTGGTGTTTGATGTTGAGCCCCGCGCAGCGGCGTCGCGATGCACCCTGCGGCGCCTGCGGCGGGCTCAACTTCAAACGTCTAACGCCAAACTCCCAGCGCCAAATGGATCGAGCTGTTGCGTCCGGCCCCAATCGCCACGCTCCCCGAAAGCGCGCTGGATTGTGAGCGGCATTCGCATTCTACTCCCGGCAAAACCCAACCCGCCTCTTGCCCCGCTCTCCGTCCAAAGCTGCGCGCCGTTCGCGCTCGAAAGAAAACAAGCCGCGTTCGCATTTTCGCTGGAAGCGGTTTTTCCTGAAATGGACGCTCATCGGGGCGATGCTCGTCGCGCTCGTGCTGGCGTTCTATTGGTGGCGCGCGTCGCGGCTGGATATTCATCAAGTCGAGCGGATGCGCGAGCGGAGCACGGTCTTCGACATGGATGGGAAAGTGTGGAGCCGGCTGCAGGGCGAGAACCGCGTACCGGTGGCGCTCGCGGATGTGTCGGAATTTTTCATCGCGTCGCTGCTCGCGCAGGAGGACACGCGGTTTTACAAACACATCGGCGTGGACCCGCGCGGGCTCGCGCGTGCGGTCGTGCAGACGCTCAAGCGCAACCCGCAGGGCGGCTCCACGCTCACGCAGCAGCTCTCGCGCAACAGCCTCGACGAACTCGGCCAGCGCAAAAGCATTGACCGCAAGCTGCTCGAGGTCTTCGTGGCGCTGCGCGTGGAGCGGACTTTCACGAAGGACGAAATCCTCTGCCACTACATGAACCGGATTTATTTCGGCAGCGGCGTGTACGGGATCGAGATGGCGTCGAAAGTGTACTTTGGAAAATCCGCGGCCGACCTTTCGCTCGGCGAGGCGGCGATGATCGCGGGGATCGTCTGCAAGCCGACGAAGGCGTCGCCTTTCCGAAACCTGAAGCTCGCCACGGAGCAGCGCGACAAGGTGCTCGACCGTCTGCTGCTCGATGCGTGCGACGAAATCCGCACGCGTTTCCACATTTCTCCCGCCGCCGTCGCGCTCGCGAAAACGCAGCCGCTCAAAATCGCCGTCGCGAAGCGCGTGAGCACGCAGGAGAACTACGCGATGGACATGGTGATGCGCGAACTCGACGTGCTGCTCGACGACGACCAGCAGATGCAGGGCGGGCTGAAAATTTACACGACGATCGATCCCGAACTCGAGGACGAGGCGCAGAAGTCGCTCGACCGCGCGCTCACGAAAATCGAGCAGAAGGCAAACTATTCGCATCCGAAAAAATCCAGCTACGGCGACGAGGAGCGGAAGATGGAACTGCCGACGGACTACCTCCAAGGCGCAGTGGTCGCGGTGGACAACCGCACCGGCGCGATCCGCGCGCTCGTCGGCGGACGCGACTATCGCGACAGCAAGTTCAACCGCGCGATTGATTCGCACCGCACAGTCGGCTCGACGTTCAAGCCGTTCGTGTACGCGGCGGCATTTGCAGGCGGCATGTCGCCCGATACGCCGATCAGCGACGGCCCGCTGGAGCCCGGCGAGATCGCGCACGGCGGCGGCTGGCATCCGGGGAACAGCGACGACAAATTCGGCGGGATGCTGCC
>JANXZI010000413.1 GCA_025355595.1 Spartobacteria bacterium | reverse complement strand
GCTCTACGCGGCGATGCCGACCTTTCACATCCACACCTTCCTCACGCTCTCATTCATCCTCGGCGCGCTGCTCATCGCACGCGTCGGGGCGAGAAAGAAAATCGCCACGCTCATCGCCGCCGCATTCATCCCGGCCACCGTGCTGTCCTACCTCACCATCGGCATGTTCAAGACGAACGCCGAGCCGGTGTGGGAGGACATGAGCCAGTTTGAAAATCCTCCGCCACGCCCTGCTATGGCCGCGCTCGGCTGGCAGCCGGGCTGGATGGTGAACGACGACAAGACAGTGGAGCTTTGGCGGGACTTCACCGCTCAGGCACCGAACGCTGAAAAATTTTCAGCGCACGGAAAGTTTCTGATCTTCTGGTTTGGAAATTTTGGCATCCTCCCGCTGCTGCTCGTGCCGCTGCTCATTGCGCTCCTGCGGCCCGTCCTCCCGCGCGGCCCATCGCACCTCATGGCGTGGGGAGTTTTTTCCGCCACTATCGTGCTCACGCCGCTGCTCGGACTTTCGGACGGCTACCAGCAGCGCTCCCTCGGGTCATTGCTCACCGGCGGCAACGGTGAGTTGGGCCTCCGCGCAACCGCCGTCCCGCTCATGGCCATCGCCGTGCTCGTCGCCGCCGTGAACCTGCTCCGCTGGAATCCGCAGCGCGTCATGCTTCCGCGCATCTTCTTCGCCATCGCGGGCACGCTCATGCTTGATTCGCTGTTCACCGTGCTGCACGCGTGGAAGCCGCACATTCCCCTCCTGCGCGCAAACGCAGTGCCACTTGTGCTCGCCACGATCGCGTTCGGATTTTTCCTCTGGCACGCGCGCAGTCCGGACATCGGCTGGCCGACGCTCATGGCCGTGCCCGCGCTGTTTTTCTTCTTCGTGTGCTGCAACATCCGCTTCGCGCAGTGGGACTGGGACAACACGAAACTCATGCTGTGGTCGCTGCTCATCGCGCTGCCCGCGCTGTGGGAGACCGTCCTCGCACGCTGGCCCGTGCTGTGGCGCGCACCCGTCTGTGTGCTGCTGTTTTTCTCCGGCTTCGTCTCGATGCTCGGGGGCGTGGATGGGAACCACCACGGGCACAGCTTCACGCATCTCTCGACGCTCGACGCCGTCGCGCTCGCCGTGCGCGACATCCCGATCACCGAGCCCTTTGCCACGCAGCCGATCTACAACCACCCGCTGCTCCTCTGCGGACGCAAAGTCGTGATGGGCTACGACGGCCACCTCGCCAGCCACGGCATCATGTACGGCCCCGTGTACGATGACCTCGACGCCCTCATGCGCGGCTTGCCCGACTGGCGCATCCGCGCCGCGCGCCTCCGCGTGCGCTATCTTTTCTTCGGCATCGGCGAACGCACGACGTGGCCCGAATCGTCCGAATCCTGGCGCATGGGCGCGACCGTGATCGCCTCCGGCGAATGGGGCGAACTTTTCGATCTGCACACGCCGCCGCGGCCGCTTGGCGAGGAAGATGAAAAATCTACGCCTCGCTTAGCACCACCACGCCTTCAGCTACCGTCCGCCCCGCAGTGACGGCGCGCACGTCGAACTGCCACAATCCGCCGACCGTTGCGACGCGCTTTGCGTGAAAATGGATCTTCTCGTCCGGTAGCGCCGCCGAGGGAAATTTCATCGCCCGGATCGCCGAGAGCCGGAAGGCGCGGCCCGGCTGTCCCGCCGCAATGCCCGCGGTCTGCGCGAGAGCCTCCGCGAGGATCACACCCGGCACGATCGGAGCGCCTGGGAAATGCCCCGCGAAAAACGGTGTCGCCGCGGGGAAAATTTTCACGCACTCCGCCGACTCGCCCGCGACACGGGTCACGAGCGCATCCACGAAGACAAACGGTTCGCGGTGCGGCAGGCCGAGCGCGATGGGATCCCCGCCGCTCACTGCGGCAACGACGGCAGCGCCTGCTCCTCAGGCGCAGGCGCAGACTGCGAGCCATCGCCCGGCCCCGGTGCGCCGACGAAATAGGCAAAACGCCAGCTTCCGTTCACCATCGTCAGACCCGCGCGATAGCCGGGGTAGCTTTCGTTCTCCGCAAACTGCGGCGGCGCGACCATGAAGCCTTCGTGCGGAGTCCAGCGCTCGCGCATCACCGAGGCGAGCGTGCCCCACAGCTTGTGGCGATCCCAGTAAGCGAATGGCGTCTCGCCCTCCGGCCCCTTGTCCCAGCGGTAGCCAAAATCCGGCGCCAACATCGAGGCAATCCCGACCTTGTCCTTCGTCTCGACCGCCTTCCGCAGACGGCCGAGGAATGCCTGAAACGACGTGTCCCCGTTTTGATCCTTCATCGTCGCCTTTTTGCCCTGCGCCTTTTTCGGATCCTTCCTGTCAAACGGACAGCCTGCGAGAAATACGACGGAGAGAACAACGACGGCGGCTCGGAGAAACATGCCCGCAGCTAGAGGCGTCCGCGCACTTTCGCCAACTGCAAATTTGCATCCGAGCCACTTCGCCGCGAATCCCCACAACGGCGCGCAACAGGCAGAAATAAACTTCGCGCGCCGCCCCCTGCGGCTTCATACCATATTTTGGAAATAAGATGACCGATGCGCGGCAAAGCAGGAGGGCGTGCCTCGGGTACCGTGGGCGTCCCGCCCGCCGTATTCCGCGTCCCCGCGGAATACACCCGGACGTCTCGCGGCTCGGAACCATGGGATCATCCGCCGGGTGCCGCGCGGGACGCGCTCCACGGCAGGCGGGACGCCCACCGTACCCGAGACACACCGTCCCGCTATCTGTCCGGTTATTTGTACGAAATGGTATCAATCGCAGATTTGCCGCCATTTCGGCAACAGTGTCCGCCCAAAACATCTCCGCGCCCGACCTTGGACAATCCCCGCCGCTACGCCTGCCAGTGAAAGGTCACCGGCTTCTCCACATCGGGATGGAGGCTCTGATGCACGGGGCACGAATGCACCACACGTTCCAACGCCGCGCGGTGCGGATGCCCCGCCGCGAGCGGCACAAAAATCTCCGTCGTGAGCCGTCCGATGCGCCGCACGGGCTGCTGCACCATTTCCTTTTTCACCGTCACGCGCATCCCGCGCAGATCGATCGCGTGGCGCTCCGCAAAGATGCCCATCACCGTCGCCATGCACGTGCCGAGCGCCGTGGCGACGAGGTCCGTCGGCGAGAAGGATTCGCCGCGCCCGTGGTTGTCCACCGGCGCATCCGTGATCACGGAATTGCCGCTCGGCCCATGCTTCGCCGTCGTGCGGAGCTGGCCGTCGTAGATCATTTCGATTTCGACAAAGTGCGGTTGCATGTCCGCGTCCGTAGCGGCGCGCGGTGCGGTG
>JANXZI010000408.1 GCA_025355595.1 Spartobacteria bacterium | reverse complement strand
ACCGGGCGATGATCACCGCGCTGTCCATCCCCGCCTTGATGACCTTCAGCGCCACCTCGCGCCGAATCGGCTCGCTTTGCTCCGCCCGCCAAACCGCGCCGAAACCGCCCTCGCCGATTTTTTCCAGCAACTGGTATCGCCGGATGAAATCGCCCGGCTTCGCTTGCGCCACCCGTCGGCCTCCACCGCATACCGTTCATCGAGGACCGCAGCCACGCTCGGGCTGCCCAATTTGAGGGTCTGTCCTGCCCTTGCTCCCATTTACCGTCTTCCCCGTTGACTGTCTGCTTTTTTCGTAGAGATGGTATAACATCCAACTGGCCAAGTGCCACAAACAGTGGGTCACTTAAGTGCCGGCAATAGTTGGTCAGTGAAAGGGGATTCGCTTGCGGAGCGGGCGTCGCGGAGGACGAGCGTGGCGAGCCCGTTAAACCTGTGCGCGGAACGGGCGTTCCTCGTCGGCGTCTATGTAGTCGAACATCGTCTGGATTTCGTCGCGCGCGGTGAAGCCCCCCTCGGTCTTGCGCTGTTTCAGCCGTTCGCTGGCGACATCGTTCCAGCCGCGCTTGCGCATGAATTCATTCCACACGTCCGTGTCCTGCTCGGTGAATGGCCGACCGTGGGCGCGGCACCACGCGAGTGCTTCATCGTCGGATGCACCGCCCTGCACGTGCGCGACGATCTCCGCGTAGGTTACTCCGAGAAATTGCACGCACGCCTTGTCGAAGCCCTCACCGAGATTTTCACGGAAGTCAGCGGGAAGCTCGCCTCGCTGGTGCAGGCGGATTTTGTCGAGCATCCGTCCGAAATAGACGAGGCCGGCGACTTTGTCGTGAGGGCTGCGGAGACCGGGGACTTTCATGCGCGGTGGTAATGTAGGATAGCCATCCTGCCTGTCCGGAGCTGGCATGCAAAGCAGGACATTTTTTCGGAATCCAAAATTGGCATCGGTGAATGGCCGCAAAGGGACCGGCTGGAAATCTATTTTACATGGTCGCGTCGCTGCGCGAGCCGGTTGATCTGCGCGGCGGCGTACGCGGCGCCGAAGCCGTTGTCTATGTTCACCACGGTCACACCGCTGCCGCAGGAATTCATCATGCCGAGGAGTGCCGCGAGGCCGCCGTAGCTCGTGCCGTAGCCGACGCTCGTGGGCACCGCAATGATCGGCTTACTCACGAGTCCCGCGACCGCGCTCGGCAGTGCGCCTTCCATGCCCGCGACGACGATGACGACATTGGCCGCCTCGATGCGATCGCGCACGGCGAGCAGTCGGTGGATGCCGGCGACACCGACATCGGTGATACGCTCCACGCGGGTGCCGAAAATTTCCAGCGTCACCGCGGCCTCGTCTGCGACGGGCAGATCGCTCGTGCCCGCGCACACCACGGCGATGTGGCCTTCGAGCTTGGAGAGCGGCGTGCGCTCGACGGTGATGCAGCGTGCGCTCGCGTGCCATCGTGCGTCGGGAAGGTGCATGGAGACCTCGCGCCACTGATCCTCCGTCGCGCGGCTCACGAGCAGCACGGGATCGTGTTCCAAGATCGCGCGTGCGATTTCTACGACCTGCGCGGGCGTCTTGCCCATGCCGAAGATCACCTCGGGAAATCCGCACCGGCGGTGCCGGTCCGTGTCCACGCGCGCAAAGCCAAGATCGGTGAAGCCCTCGTCGGGCATCACGATTTTGGGAGCGTCGCCGCGTCCTTCGTGAGCGGGAGGCGCAGCGGGATCATCTGGCTCTTGAAGAATCCCATCTTCGCGAAGAACGCCTGGCCCTCCTCGTTGATGCGATCGGTGAGGAGCGTGATGCGGAGGAATTCCTTCTTCTTCGCGTAATCGATCACATGTGCGAGGAGCTGCTGGCCGACGCCGCGCCCGCGGTAGTCCACGCGCACGATCACATCTTCGAGCAGCACGACGAAGCCACCCTCTGCGGTGCTGATGGTGAAAAGGAGGTTCACCATGCCGACGATGGCGTCGTTCCAGCGATACACGAAGATACGCCCGCGGCTCGGCTGCTCGAGGATGAGGCGCAGCCCGCGTTCCTGCTTCATGCGGTCGGGCACAAAATCGCCTTCCTGACCGAACAGCTCGTAAAGAAGATCCACCATCTGCGGCAGGTCTTCCATCGTGGCTTGCTCGATGATTGCTTCGTTCATCGTGGACATGGGGCGTTCGTGCCAGAGTGGGCAAGGGGGCGCAAGCGGGGAATGACGGATGACGAGTGACGGGGCGCGCGGTTTTGTTTCCACCGCGGACGCGAGGCGGAGTAGTCTGTAGCATGAGCAATCCTCAGCAGACCCGCCGCGACTTTCTCCGCTGCTCCACTCTCGCGTGCGCATCGCTCGCCGCGTCGCCATCCACCGTGAGTGCGCAGGGTGCAAAGCCGCGCATCCGCATCGGGCAGGTCGGCACAGCGCACGCGCACGCTTCGGGAAAAATGGACACGATGCGGGCGTCTGCGGACTTCGAGGTGGTCGGCGTCGTCGAGCCGGATGAGAGCAGGCGTGCGGCGCTCGCGGCGAGCAAGACGTACGCGGGAATCCCGGTGATGACCGAGCAGGAACTGCTCGCCACGCCGGGGTTGCAGGCGGTCGCGGTGGAGACGGAGGTGAAGCATCTCGTGCCCACCGCGGCGCGCTGCATCGCGGCCGGCAAAAACATTCACCTCGACAAACCCGCAGGCGAATCGCTGCCTGCGCTGCACCGACTGCTCGACGATGCGACCGTGCGCAAGCTCACCGTGCAGATGGGCTACATGCTGCGCTACAATCCGGCGTTCCAGATCGCGCACCGCCTCGTCCGCGAAGGCGCGCTCGGTGAAGTTTTTTCGATCGAGGCCGCGGTGGGAAAATTGCAGGGCGACGCGGAACGCCACGCACTCGCAGCGTATCGCGGCGGCGGGATGTTTGAACTCGGCTGCCACGTCATTGATTCCGTCGTCGCGCTCCTCGGGCGCCCGGAAAAAGTCACGCCGCACAGCCGCAGTTCATCGCCGTTGAAGGACGGCTTCCCGGACAACCAGACCGCCGTGCTCGAGTACCCGAATGCCATCGTCACCGTGCGCAGCGTGCTCGTGGAATGGGACGGCGGCGCGCGGCGGCAGTTCGTCGTGTGCGGCACAAAGGGCACGATGGACATCCGGCCCATCGAACATCCCGAGGCGCGGCTCACGCTTGGCAAGGCGCACGGCGAATTCAAGTCGGGCCGGCAGGCCCTGGAATTTCCGAAGGGCAGGGGACGCTACGACGGCGACTTTGAGGATCTCGCAAAAGTAATCCGCGGCGAGAAGACGCACGATTTTCCTCCCGCGCACGATCTCGCGGTGCATGAGGCCATCCTGCTCGCGAGCGGGCTGCCACTCGGGTAGGGGCTCGTTTCCGGCGGCGGTATGTTCACGCGGAGGCCTTCTGCAAAAAAGCTCCAATTTCGTTTTGACAGACCGGGGCTGGTTGCTAGTTTGCGCGCCCGCTTTTTGGGAAGCGAAACGAAAACCACCTGCTCGGCCCGGCCGTCAAACGCCAGTTCGGGGCGGGGGTTTTCGCTCTTTTTCTCAGGCGGATCGGCCTCAAAAGCCGAACCCTGTTCTTTACATATTGCCTCAGTAGCTCAGTCGGTAGAGCACGTCCTTGGTAAGGACGAGGTCATCGGTTCGATCCCGATCTGAGGCTCCATGTCTCCGGCAGGCACCCATTCCAAAATCACCACAACCAACCAACAACCACAACTCTAAGCACTATGGCTAAGGAAGCATTCAAACGCGAGAAACCCCACATGAACGTCGGCACGATCGGCCACGTCGATCACGGCAAGTCCACGACGACCGCCGCCATTGTCCACGTCCAGTCGCTCAAGGGACTCGCGACCCCGATCAGCTACGCAGACATCACCAAGGGCGGCACGGTGCGTGACGACACGAAGACCGTCACCATCGCCGTCTCGCACGTCGAATACAGCAGCGAGAACCGCCACTACGCGCACGTGGACTGCCCCGGACACGCCGATTACGTGAAGAACATGATCACCGGTGCCGCGCAGATGGACGGCGCAATCCTTTGCGTCTCCGCCGCCGATGGCCCGATGCCGCAGACCCGCGAGCACATCCTGCTCGCCCGCCAGGTCGGTGTGCCTGAGATCGTCGTCTTCCTGAACAAGGTGGACCTCGTGGAAGACAAGGATCTGCTCGAACTCGTCGAGATGGAAATCCGCGACCTGCTCACGAAGTATGAATTCCCCGGCGACAAGACGCCGATCGTCAAGGGCTCGGCCTCGAAGGCCCTCGCCTGCGGCGACGCGAAGCATCCCGACGCAGCCTGCATCGGCGAACTTCTCGCCGCGGTGGACTCGTTCATCCCGCTCCCCGAGCGCCCGATTGACCAGCCGTTCCTCATGCCGGTCGAAGACGTGTTCAACATTGAAGGCCGTGGCACCGTCGTCACGGGCCGTGTCGAGCGCGGCATCCTCAAAAAGATGGAGGAAATCGAAATCATCGGCATCCGCGACACGCAGAAGACGACCGTCACGGACATCGAAATGTTCCGCAAGCTCCTCGACGAGGCGCGCGC
>JANXZI010000304.1 GCA_025355595.1 Spartobacteria bacterium | reverse complement strand
CGAGCAGGTTGCCCTCCGCGCCGATGGTCGTGACGGACGACGTGATGCACTCTTCGCGGATGCAATCAATCGGCGGATTCGTAACCTGCGCGAAGAGCTGCTTGAAGTAATCGAACAGGAGCTTCGGCTTGTCGGACAGCGGCGCGATCGGCGTGTCCGTGCCCATCGAGCCGATCGCTTCCACGCCTTCGCGCGCCATGGGCGCCATGAGCATCCGCAGATCCTCGAACGAATAGCCGAATGCCTGCTGACGCTGGAGCATCGTCCTGTGATCCGGCGGCGCGACGGGCTCGCCGTCCTTGATGTCCGCGAGCTTCACAAGATGCTTGTCGAGCCACTGGCGATACGGCTTTTCGCCCGCGATCTTCGATTTGATTTCGTCGTCGGGAACGATGCGGCCTTCCTCCATGTTCACGATGAACATGCGTCCCGGCTGCAAGCGTCCCTTCGAGACGATATTCTCCGGCGCGACCGGCAGCACGCCGGCTTCGCTCGCCATGATCACGAGATCGTCCTTCGTCACATAGTACCGCGACGGGCGCAGGCCGTTCCGATCCAAAGTCGCACCGATCATCGTGCCATCGGTGAATGCAACCGATGCGGGACCGTCCCACGGCTCCATGAGGCACGAGTGGTATTCGTAGAAAGCCTTCTTCTCCTCGCTCATGGACTCGTGCCCGAACCACGGCTCAGGAATCATCATCATCATCGCGTGCGGCAGCGAGCGCCCGCCCTGCACGAGCAATTCGAGCACATTGTCGAACATCGCCGAGTCCGAGCCCTGCTCATTCACGATCGGCAGGACCTTTTTCACGTCGTCGAAAAGCGGACTCGCGAGCAGCGATTCGCGCGCCTTCATCCAGTTGATGTTCCCGCGCAGCGTGTTGATCTCGCCATTGTGCGCGATGTAGCGGTACGGATGCGAACGCTCCCAGCTCGGGAACGTGTTCGTCGAAAACCGCGAATGCACCAGTGCGAGCGCGGACTCCAAATCGGGATCCGCGAGATCGAGAAAATACGCGCCGACCTGCTCCGGCATGAGCATGCCCTTATAGATCAGCGTGCGGCACGACATGCTGGGCGCGTACCAAAACGGGTCCACCCCACCGCCGCGGATCGCACGATGCGCCAGCTTGCGCAGCACAAAAAGTTTCCGCTCAAACGTCACGTCATCCGCGATGCCCGCCCCGCGCTGGATGAACGCCTGCTGAATCGCCGGCTCGCTCGCCTGCGCCGACTTGCCCAGCGATGAATTATCCACCGGCACATCGCGCCAGCCGAGCACCGTGTGCCCCTCCTGCTTTGCGATCTGCTCGAAAAGCTCGCGCCCCTTTTTCCGCACCGCCGCATCGGGCGATCCGAAGAGACTCGCCACGCCATACTGCCCCGGTCCAGGAAGCGCGAGATTCAGCGAACCGGCGACCTTCTGCAAAAACTTGTGCGGGATCTGCATGAGGATGCCCGCGCCGTCGCCCGAATTTTTCTCGCAGCCGCACGCGCCGCGGTGGTCGAGATTCACGAGGATCGTCAGCGCATTCTGCACGATGTCGTGGGACTTCTTCCCCTTCATGTGAACGACGAATCCGACGCCACACGCGTCGTGCTCAAACTGCGGATCGTACAGTCCCTGTTTTTCGGGTAGCCCCTGATTCTGCGGTAGTCCCTGAGTCTTCATTTCGATATTGTCTGTACTGCGGGTGCAAAGAGGGGACTTGTTCATACCGTAATGCAAATGGTGCTGCGCTGCCATGCAAAAATTCCCCCGCAAAAAATTGCCCGTGTCGGCGCTTCGTGATGCGCCGTATTTCCCTTTGGATTTTTCTCTGTGAACGCTGGCTGTTTTTTCAAAATGGCGGCGGGATGTAGCACTCCCGCACGCGTCGCGACAGGATTTTTTTGGGTGACGATTCTGGCGCGGGGCAATTCGGAGTACGCCGCAATGTGGCGCCGACGATTCGTCCGCCAAAAGGCGCAAGAGCCGAACCGATGTCCACAGTCGCGCTGCGCCTGCGCGGAGTCTCCACGCAGACCCGCATCGACACGGACACAGCAGCGGGAGTCCATGCCCCGTCCTTGGTCCGGGCGCGCGGTGCGACGAATCGTCGGCGCTACATTTGCCGCGCATCCGCAGAGCGCGCGATCGTTCCGTGGCTTTTCGCACCTTCCGTGGACGCCATTTTCCCCGACGCGGAAAAACGTAACCTTGGCGCGCAGCCCCGCGTCCGGCTCCATGTCACGCAACGATGACCTATCATGATCGCAACCACCCTCGCCTGGCACGAAGTGCCGTTCGGCTGCGCCGCCGATAGCACGCAGCGCATGAGCGACGCTGTCCCCGGCGACCATGCACTCGTCCGCGCCACGCTCGCTGGCGACGATTCCGCGTTCGCGGAAATCATGCGCCGGCACAAGGGCCGCGTCTTCGGCACGTGCTCGCGGTTTGCGCGCGATGCGCATCAGCTCGATGACTTGTGCCAGGAAGTTTTCCTCCGCGCGTGGCGCAGGCTGCGCACTTTTCGCGGCGACGCGCCATTGGAGCACTGGCTCGCACGGCTCACAGTCACCGCGTGCTACGATTTTCTCCGACGCGAAAAGCGCCACCGCGGCCACTTGGAACTCGACGGTTCGCCGCTCGAATTCCGCGACACGAGCGTGGACGCCGCCATCGCCACGGGCCGCGCGCGCGACCTGCTCGACTGGGCGATGCGCAAACTTTCCGCCGAGGAAAAGCTCGTTCTCACGCTCCTCGAAATCGAGGAGCGCACCGTGCGCGACATCGCCGCACTCACCGGCTGGAGCGAGGGCAACGTGAAGGTGCGCGCCTTCCGCGCGCGTGCGAAGCTCCGCGAAATAATCGAACGCAGCCATGAACACTGACCGCAACAACCCGCCCGATCCGCTCGACGCGCTCTTTCGTGCCTCGCGCGAAAATGCGGGTGACTCCGATCGTCTCGAATACGGATTCGAGACACGCACGCTCGCGCGCATCCGCGAGGAACGCGGCTCCTCCTGGCTCTCGTGGGCCGCGCGGCTCTGCCCGTTCGCGACCGCGCTCGCGCTCGCGGCGGGCGTGTGGACTTACGTGCATTGGGACGATTCGCCGGATGGCGAAAGCGTGGTGAGCGCCGTGCGGCTCGCAGGCGTGCCGGTGCTCGACTACTATCTCGGCGGCGAACAATGAGCGGCGCAGAAGTTGAGAGTTGGCTGTGGAGAGTTGAGAGGCGCGAACGCCGACGTGCGCGCGCTTTTTCGACAGCGCATTTTTTTAAGTGCCCCAGCCGGCAAGCCGGCCCGGGCCTGCGTCCTCTCAACTCTCAACTTCCAACTCTCAACCTCCCATGAAGCGGCTCAAGGGCATCCTCATCGTCGTGCTGATTTTCCTGTGCGGCGTCTTCGTCGGCGCAACACTCGGAGGCACCGCGGCGCTGATGGATCTCGTCAATAGGACGTTCCGCGGCGGGCCGCCGAACATCCGGAAACTTCTGATCCAGCGCGCGAAGCACGACCTGAAGCTCGACGAGGATCAGAACCACCAGTTCTGGCAGATCATCAACGATGCCGGCACGGAACTCCGCGACGCCACGAAGCCGGTGCGCCCGCAGATTGACGCCGTGCTGGAAAAGGCCACTCAGCGGATGCGCGAAGTCCTGCGCGAATCGCAGCGCCCGCGCTTCGACAGCTTCGTGAAGGAATCCCGGAAGCGCTGGCTCGAAGCGATGGGCGACACCCCGCCAGGCGAGGAGAGGGCGGAAGCAAAGTAGGCGCGGTTTGCAAACCTCGGCTGCTTTGCGCGTTTTCCTTTCACACCCCGCGGCTTTTGCGCTCTCATCCGCGCCCCATGAGTGACCAGTTTGACGTCCGCTACATCGCACAGCTCGCGCGGCTGGATTTGTCCGCCGAGGAAATCACGAAGTTCCAGAGCCAGCTCGGCCAGGTGCTCTCGCACGTCGAGAAGCTCAAGCAGGTGGATGTCTCCGGTGTCGAGCCGACGGCTCATGCGAACCACGTCGTGAATGTCTTCCGCGCCGACGAGCCGCGCGACTGGTTCACGCCTGCCGATGCACTCTCGAATGCGCCGCGCTCGGCAAATGGACTGTTCATTGTGCCGAAGGTGATCGAGTAGCACGCGACACGCGCACTTTCAAAACTGGATGTCACTCGCCTCACTCTCCGTCTCCGAACTCCGCTGCAAACTCCGCTCGCGCGAAACCTCGCCCGTCGAGGCACTCAACGCGCTCGAAGCTCGCATCGGAAAAGTGGACCCCGTCGTCCACGGCTATCTCTCGCGCGATTACGCGACGGCGCGTGCGCTCGCGGAGAAAGCCGACGTGAATCTCCCGCTCGGCGGCGTGCCGATTGCGATCAAGGATGTGATCAACGTGAAGGGCGAGCCGTGCTCGTGCGGCTCGAAGATCCTCGACGGCTACACGGCCAACTACGACGCGACGGTGATCAAACTGCTCCGCGCCGCGGGTGCGATTCCATTTGGACGCTGCAACATGGATGAATTCGCCATGGGCAGTTCGACGGAGAACTCCGCCTTTGGCCGCTCGTGCAACCCGTGGGATCCCTCGCGCGTGCCCGGAGGTTCATCGGGAGGCTCCGCAGCGGTCGTCGCGGCTAACGAAGCCTTCGCCGCGCTCGGCTCCGACACCGGCGGATCCATCCGCCAGCCCGCCGCGCTTTGCGGCTGCGTGGGACTGAAGCCGACTTACGGACGCGTCTCGCGCTTCGGCCTCGTCGCATTTGCATCGTCGCTCGATCAGATCGGACCTTTCACCAAAACCGTCGAGGACGCCGCGCTGCTCCTGAATGCGATCTCCGGCCGCGACCCACTCGACTCCACGAGCGTCGACGAACCCGTGCCCGACTACACCGCAAAGCTCGGCCAAGACTTGAAAGGCGTGAAGCTCGGCATGCCGAAGGAGTATTTCATCGGCGGCATTGACCCGCAGGTGGACGCCGCAGTGCGCGCCGCGATCCGGCACTACGAATCGCTCGGCGCGGAAATTGTCGAGGTCTCACTGCCGAACACCGAGCACGCCGTCGGCGTCTATTACATCATCGCGACCGCCGAGGCGTCGGCGAATCTCGCGCGCTTCGACGGCGTCCGCTACGGCTCGCGCGCAGGTAATGCCAACCTCCTCGAAATGTATGGTCAGACGCGCGGCCAGGGCTTCGGCCCCGAGGTGAAGCGCCGCATCATTCTCGGCACCTATGTGCTGAGCAGCGGTTACTACGACGCCTTCTATCTCCGCGCGCAAAAAGTCCGCACGCTCATCCGCCGCGACTTCATGAGCGCGTTTGAAAAAGTGGATGCCATCATCTGCCCCACGACTCCCGAGCCCGCCTTCAAGGCCGGCGATCGCAGCGACGACCCGCTGAAAATGTACCTCGCCGACATCTTCACCATCGCCTGCAATCTCGCCGGCACCTGCGGCATGAGCCTCCCGTGCGGCTTCGCGGAAACAGATGGGAAGAAGCTCCCGATCGGACTTCAGCTCATCGGTCAGCCCTTCCAGGAAGCGCGCCTTTTGCAAATCGCGCACGCCTACGAGCAGTCCACCGACTGGCACAAGTCGGTCGCGCCAGTCTAGGGCTGCGTCCGTCGTGAGATAGCCGACTGGTTTTCGAGTCCGGCTGTGGTGATTGGTGAACAGTGACTGGTCTTCCGGTTTTCACGAGGCAATCAGGGCTGGATACCAGTCACTTCTCACCAATCACCAGTCACACCCGACTCGCGTTTGATGAACCGATCATGTCACGGCTGACGCTGCACGAGCGCCGCGCATCCCGCCATTTGCCACCGCGCGGTTGAAATTACCGCCGGCACCTTTCACGCGCTCACTGCGCGGCGTAGTACTTCGGATACTGGTAGTAATAGTAACCGGGGATCTCGGTGTCCACGCAGTTCAGGATGAGGCCGAGGACATTGACCTGACGCTGGTAAAGTGCGTTGAGGGCGTTGCGCGTGAGGCGGGCGCTGGTGAACGATGCGCGGATGACCATGAGCGTGCCGTCGAAATTCGGGGCGAGCGTCGGCGTGTCGTCGGTCGCGAGGATGGGCGCGGTGTTGAAGATGACGAGATCGTAGGCGGCCTTCCAAGCGTCGAGGAGCTTCGGCATGATGGGCAGGAGCAGCAATTCGCCGCTCTGGTTGCTCGTCGGGCCGCGGGGGATGATGTGGAGGTTTTCCTTGCGCGCTTTTTGGATGCAGTTTTTCCTATCCACCTCGCCGCGGAGGATGTTCGAGAGCCCCTGACGGCCATCAAGGTCGAAGAGCGCGGCGATGTCGCCGCGGCGGAGGTCGGCATCCACGAGCAGCACACGCGCGCCGGCATTGGCCATGGTGATGGCGAGGTTGCTGGTGATGGTGGACTTGCCTTCGTTCGGGATGGCCGAGGTGACGATGAGCGTCTTCAGCTCCGTCTGGTTCGGCATGAAAATGAGCGAGCTGCGCAGGCTGCGGAACGCCTCGGCGAACATGTAGCGCGTGTCCTCCTCCTGGAGAAGCGGGAGGCCGGCCTGGGTGCGGCTCGACTGAACATCGGGAATCTGGCCGACGATGGCCTCATTGAATTGCTCGATCATCTCGGACGAGGAGGCGAGGCGATCATCGGAACGGTCGAGGAGGAACAGGATGGCGAGGCCGATCACGAGACCGCCGATGAGGCCGGTAAGGAGGTGGCGGACGATGCCCTTGTTCTCGATGAGTGCCACCGACGCTGATTGGCGGAGTGCAAGGACTTCCAGCGCGCCAGGGCCGAGGCGGATCTTGTCGAGAGCTTCACGGGATGCCTTGTAGGTGGCCTCGCGGCTCTCAAGGTCCTCCTTCAACACGGCATATTTCGCCATGATCTTGCTGAAGTCCCGCGCCTTGTTGTCGAGTTCCGCAATCGCCTCGTCCTTTGTCTTGATTTCAGCGTCCAAAAGCCGAAGCACGCCCGCCTTATTTTTTTCCTCGTTGGCCCTGAGCACCTCAATGCTGAGGCGGAGATCGGACGCTTCGCGCTCAAGCTGCTGAAAACGCGGATGCGCCGGTTTCCACACGGTGCCGCGTTCCTTGATCTCGGCTTCCTTGATGGCGATCTGCTCCTGCTTGTCGAGCAAGCGAGCGCTGACCGAATCATTCCCCTGGGTTCCGCCCGTGCCCTTCTTCTCGTTCTTGGAACTCCCATCCAGAAGCCCGGGTTCGCTCAGATTCTTATACTTGTTCACCTGCTGGAGCAGTTCGCTGCGTGTCTTTTTTAAGTCTGAGAGTTCGGTGGAAATCTGTTCCGCCTGCTGCTCGATGAAGGGCACGGCGCTGTCCTCCTTGAAGCGATTTAACACGGCGCGGCTCGTCTCCACTTCCTGCTTTTCCGCATCCGCCTTCTTTTGATAGTCGGCGACGATACGGCTGCTCGCCTGCCCGCTTTCCAAGCGGCGCAATTGCATGAACGCGTCCATCGTGGCATCCACAAAAGATCGGGTGAACTCGGGATTCGTCCCGGCTCCGGTGACATCGAAAATGAAAGTGTTCGGCTCGTTTTGTGCCGAAATTTCCACACCGTCCGCCAGTGATATATCCTGCGGCTTTTCCACCGCGATTTTTTTCAATGCCATCTCGCGAACCACCGGGCTCTTCAGGGTCTCGACGATGGTCTGGTACCAACTCGGGTTTCCGAAGGTGTTTCCCCCATTCGCATCCTGGTTCTCGCTCACGTTCAGCTTGCCGACGGAAACAAAGCGCGTGGGCTTGGTGACGAGGACGAAGACCTCGTAGAGCAACCCCACGCTGACGCAGAGGAGCAGCACCCACCAGAAGCGTTTGAGGACGGCACGATAACGGTAGATGCGCAGTCCTACTCTGGAACCGGTCTCGCCATCGGCGTGCGGCATTGGATTTGGCTTGTCCATTTTGGGCGGAATGGTTGGGAGAAACTAGTCGGTGCCGCCAACCCGCCAAGTTACCGAAGGCACATTGATCTGGTCGCCATCCATGAGATTCACGTCGAGGTCCGTGCGCCCGTCCTTAATGATTGCACGGACATCGTGCTCTGTGCTCCTTCCGCCGCGGGTCAGTTTTACTTTCTTCAGTTCAGACCATGGGCCGGTCCCGGCCACTGTCACGGCTTCGGCAAGCTTCAGCGGGGCTGCCGACGTGAAGTACTGCGGCCCAGGACGACCAACCTTGCCGGTGACAAGGACCTTGAACGGACGAACGCCTGCCCCGAGGGCCTTAGTTCGCACGCCGATCTCGACCGTTGCCTGATGGTAATATTTTTGCCTGAGGTAACTCGCAACAACAGCGGCCGCTTCCGTGCTGGTCTTGCCGGCGACATACACACGGCCCAGACCATTCATCTCCACTTCCCCAGTATCTGTCACCATGGTGACGAGCGCGGGATCGTGATCTTCCTTGATCTCAACGGTAATGGTGTCGCCAGCGGTGAGCTTGGTGTCCCGCGACACCGTCACGCCACCGACGTGAGGAGCCGCCGAAGGAAGGGCAGGAGCTTCCGGCGGAGCCGCAGCGGGACGGGACGCGCCTTTGGCCGGGCGGCTCATGTCGAGCTGCGCGGTGCTGACTGTTGCGAAGGAGGTGAGAAGGACGGCGAGGAACAGACAGCTACGCATGGCTCATGGCTTGATGATCAGAATTTGTAGTAAAGGCTCAGCATTCCGAGGTTCTGATAGTAGTCAGCCCCGAACTGGTTTGAGTCTTTCACAATATAGCGATAATCGAGCCCAGCTGTGAAATTATCCGAAAAAACATGATAAATCCCGAGGGCCGCACCAAAGCGGTGCGCCTCCTCTGGACCGAGGCCGGAGGTCTTGTAGTACTCGTAGAAAAAAGTCGGGCGAAGGGTCGTCTTCTCGCGGATCACCCAGTCGAGGCTGTATTCGACATGGTAGAGGTCGTAAAAGTTCGACTGGAATCCGAGTTCGGCCGTCTTCGAGAAGCTGAGCTTCTGGCGGAGGAATTCCGTGGGACGGTTGATGATTTCGAGCTTCGCGTACCAGCCGCTGGCGTTCTCCGTGTCGAGCCCGGTGCCGTTCACCGCGCCCGTGAGGCGATCCACGGTGGAGAACACGGTGCCGGTGTCGAACTTCGACTGCTGGAAGCCGGCCTCGAGATAGATGTCCGTAAGGTCGTTGGCCTTCCAGCGGATGAACGGGCCGACGAGCAGCGAGTGGCCGTCGGAGTGCGATGCCTGCTGGTATTCAAACATGCTGTACGACGCATTCAAGCCGACGGTGAGACGCGGGCCGGCCTGAAATGAAGGACGGAAGAAGATCGTATTGATGCTGTGATCCACCGCGGAGTAGGCGGGATCGTTCGCCCAGAGATCGTAGCGGTCGTAGCCGACGGTGATTTTCGTGTACTGGTTCGCGTCCCAATCCACTTGGATTCCGGCCTGGTTTTCGTAGCGGCTGTACCGGGCGACGTTCAGCGTCGGCTGGTAGAATGGATCTTCCTGATAGGAGAGACGCTCGCGGATGGAAAACTTGAACGCGCCGGCTTCCGCAGTCCAAGTGATCGCGGACGTCGGCGAGATGAGCAGCGAGTCGGAATCGAATTGGTTATGCGTAAAATATTTCGCATAGCTCAGTCCCACGCCGAGGCGCAGCCGGCTCGTGTCGGAGAAGCGAAGGGAGCCCTCGATGTCGAATTGCGGACGGAGGACGACATCCGACTGGCGGTTGAATTCCGAGAGGGTGATGTTGTCGTTCGCCTCCAACGCGACGCCGACGGCGAGGGACAGATCGAGGATTCCGATGCGGATGTTGTAGTTCCTCTCGTCCTTCGCGAGGTCGGTGTCAGTGACGGGCTCGATGCCATTCTGACTGTTGCCCAGAAAAACCTCGGAGCCGGCGCCGAGCCGCCCGATGCCGCCCGAGGAACGTGAGGTTCCGAAGTCGCGGAAATACTCCTGCGCGGTCACGCCGCCGGCTGCAAGAAGGGTGACGGAACCGAGTAGTGGGAAGATGCGCCCCGAGAGAATTTTCATAGATGGAGTAGGCTGTACGTTGCGAGACGCGGCGATTACCAAATCCGTCATGCCAAATGCAATGCCAAATTTCGCAAAGTTTAGGGAATCGCTGATTAAATCGGAGGGACCGCGAAAGGCACGAAAGGGATTGCGGTGTCTTCTCCCTGCTTTTCGTCACTTTCGTGCTTTTCGCGGTGAAATATTCTTCACAGAAAGCGCCCGGTTTGTGGCCCAACGATTCAATCAGCGGTTCCTTAACGCTTTTTCGGCTTCGCAGGCTCCCCGCCCTTCACGATACGAAATCCGTAGGTATCGTGCAGTGTGTCCGGCGAGGAACTGATGCGGCACGAGGACAGGAGGCTCAACGGGATGGCACCATTGTACCACGAGCCACCGCGCAGCGTCTTCGCGCGATTTTCGCCGTTCCAAAAATCGCCGACCCACTGCCAGACGTTGCCGCCCATGTCGTAGAGCCCGGCTGCATTCACTTGGAATTTCCCGACCGGCGAAGTGTTCGCGAAGCTGTCGTTGTAGCCCGGGATCGGGATATCGGTGGGTGTCTCCTCACCGGCGTAATTGCCTGCACCCGCGGGCGGCGGCCAGGCGGTGCCCCACGGATAGACGTCCTGCACGCCCATGTCGCGCTCCTCGGGGGTCGCACCGTGCTCGGCGGGAAGGCCGACGGCCTTGCTCCATTCCAGATCGGTCGGCAGGCGGTAGGCCTCGCTGGCTTTCAGCAGACCCGCCTTGCGCTCCTTGTCAGTGAGCCATTTGCAAAATGCGTCGGCCTCGCGCCATGTCACATTCACGACAGGATGTTCGGGACCCTGCTTGAATCCGGGATTCTTCCACGTCTCGGATTTCAGCCCCGTGGCGCTCGCGAATGCCTCGAAATTCTTCACCGTCGTGAGATAGACGCTGAACTGCGTCTCGCCCACCGGGACAAATTTCATGCCGAGCGAGTTCACGGGCGCTGCGGCGTCCGGAGCGGGCGTGGACCCCGGGAGCTTGATGGCAGCCTCCGGCGGGGGAGTGGCCGCTGCGGGCTTCCCGATCGCGGGATCCTTTTTTTCAATTGGATCCTTCACGACCGGCACGTCGGTCTTGCCGGAAAGGCGATCGATCTCGGACTGGTTCTCGCCGATCTGCTGCTGCGCGGCGGCCTTCTTTTCCTCGAGTTTCGCGATCGCCTCCTTGCCGGCGGGGCCGAGTTCCCGGAGCTGTTCGATCATCGCGTCGTGGCGCGTGATCTGCGATTTCAGGCCCTGCTGTTCCTTCTCGATCAGCGTGATTTTTCCTTGATTGACCCTGCGCATGGCATCGCGCTCCGCGACCCGGAGCTTTTCGCGGGCGACATCAATCTTTTGCAAATCCTGCTCGGCCTGCTGCGCGGTGATCTTGGCCTGCATGCGGATTGCGTCCGCTTTAGTGCCGATCTGCGAAAGGGCGTCCACGTTCTTCGTCACGCCGACGAGCAGGATGCTCGCGGCGTTCAATTCGGCCTCGGCCTTTAGCCGCTCCTTGAGCTTGTCGCCGCCTTTTGCGACGAGGTCATCAAGCTTGCGCTTGGCCGCCTCCGCCTGCTTCGCGGCCTCGCTGGCGGCGATGGCCGACTTCTCGGCTTCCGCCTCGAATTTTTTGCGATCCGCCTCGATCTGCTCGGACTGGAGGATCACCGGGCCGTGGACTTTCCGCAGGGTGTCGAGCCCCTTCTGGAGCTTGTCCTTTTCGAGCTTCGCGATCTCGAGCCTGCGCGTGGTCTCGTCGTGCGCGGCGTCCGCCTCGGCGGCTGCGGTGCGGATGCCCTGCAAGGCGGCTTCGCGTTGCGCCTTGGCCTCGTCGAGCTGGGCCTTGTTAAGTTTGTCAACGACAATCTTCGGTAACGGCTCGATCGGGCCGGGAAGCTTCGGCAAAGGCGCGTCCACCGCGACCGCGCTAGGCGCGGGCGTCGGCACAGGCGTCGCCGGCGGCTTGATGGGAGTCCCCGGCGTCGGCTTCACCGCAGTCAGGTTTTTCGGATCAGGTGTGGGCTTCGGGCCTGTCCCGCCTGCTATGGTACCGGGAGTTTCCGGCACAGGCGTGGGATCGCGCCCGATGATTCCGCTGCCGGACTTCGGAAGAGGAGTCGTGATGGTGATCGGAGGTTTCGGAGGGACGCCGGGCGTGGGCTGTGGCGGCTTGATGACCACGAGTTCCCCCGGACCCCCTTGCACGTCAACCACGCTTGGCTCTGTGCCGGAACCGCCTGCCGCTTTCGTGGGCACCGGCGTGTTCGTGGGATTGCCATTGGGATCCACTTTCTCCACCGGCGACTTCCCGTCATCCTCGCCCTGATCGGGCTTGTTCCGCATGTAGATTCCCACACCGATGATGCTCGCCGCGGCGGCCAGCCACACGAGCGGCGCCTTCGAGCGAGGCCGCTCCAAGTCGGGAAAATTCGCCGACAGCGTTCCCTTCGTCGGCGCCTTCCGCTCGGCGGCACTTGGCGGCAGCGGCGGAATCTCCACATGCAGCGGCCCGCCTGAGATCGCAGGCTTGGGCTCGGAAGCCGCGGTTTTTTCTGAGACAGAACTGCTGGCCGTCGTTTCCGCGTGGCCTGCCGTGATTGCTGGCACATCGGCAGACGCGGCACGTTGGTCGGGCTTGCTTGCGGCCACTTTCTCCACCGCAGCCGCAGCCGGAGTGGCACCGCGCGGAACTGCCGGCCCGGAATCCTGACCGAGCAGCGTGAGCACGTCCGTCAGGTTCCGCGGCCTCGCTTCCGGAGTCTTCTCGAGGCAGGCGGTGATGAGTTTTTCCCACGCCGCCGGCACCGGCGCCGTAGCTCCCGCCGCGGCCCGCACATCGGAGATCGCCGCAGGCACGGTCTTGCGGATCTGCGGCAGCATTTCACTGCCGGAAAATGGCGAGGCGCCGCCGAGCAATGTGTGCATCAGCACGCCGAAACCGTAGATGTCGTCCCCGGCCGTCGGGCGCTCGCCGTCAATCTGCTGCGGGCTGAGATATTCGAGATGGGCATCCGCGCCCTTCGCGACGCCGCCGCGCTCGAGCGAATTCAGGATCACACGGCTCACTCCGAAATTCGCGACCAGCAGTCCGCCATTCGGGCGGAGGTAGAGATTCGTCGGCGAGAGGTCGCGGTGAAAAAGCTGGATTCGGTGCGCGTCCGCCAGCGTCTCGGCGAGCTGCGCGATCCAGGGCTTCACATCCGCCGTGTCCAGCCGTCCTTTCCTTTTCAAAATCTCCGCGAGCGACTCGCCCTCGAAATCATCCATCGAGATCGCTGCGAGATTCCCATCCTCCACAAAATCGTAAACGCGCAGGATGTTCGGGTGGATGAGCTGGCGGTTCCGCTTCACCTCCTGGCGCAGTTCCGCCATCGCACGGCTGTCGGCGATCACAGAGGCTGGGACGAAGTGCAACGTCACATCCTTTCCGAGAACCTCATCCGTCGCGAGCCACACGGGGCTGGCGTCGGATTTCCCAAGTTTACGGCGCAACACGTAGCAGCCGCCGATTTTCGTTCCTTCAGCCAGGGCTGGCTGTCCCGGTTCGGAGTTTGCGGTCACGGGCATCTGTTCGTTTGGTGGTAGTGTTTGCACGGTGAAATAATGGGCTGGGCTTCGTTCGGAGGCGTCTCGCGCAGGCCGCGCGCGGTCTTCCGACACAGCTCACGACACTGAAAAATGAACGCCACCAATTCACATGGAAGCAAAGAGGAAGCCAAGACAAGATTTTACGGCGTTGCGAGAAAAATCACAATATTGCTTGCCGAAAAGAAATGATAGTTGTATTTTCCGTAATACTCATAGAAATTTCCGGTCGCCTTTTCTCGCACCTCCGGCCTGATTTTTCTTTCCACACCCCTGCTTCGCCTCTAAAAACAAACCACATCCGCACATGAACAAACCCATACTCGCCACGGTCATTGCGACCGCCTGCTCGACGCTGGTCTTCGCAGCCCCACCCGAAAAAACCGCCGGGAACACCGCTCAGGGTTACCCGAAAAACATCGCCCGCCAGCATTACTCCACGGCACTCTCCCTCTACGATTCCGCCGCCCAACGCTACGTGGACACCGAGGCCGCCGCAGCGTGGATGGATGACGACGTCACCACCGGCTGGCCCGCACTCAAGGGCAAACAGCACTACCTCGTCCGCTTTGCAGAGCCGCAGCTCGTCTCGAATTTCGAACTCTCCACCAAGACCCCGAGCGGCACGATTTCACTCTACACCGGCGACGCCGAGGCTGCCCCCGGCGACAAGGCGTGGGCGCTCGTCGCAAAGGACGTCCCCGTCACCAGCGTCAACAATCAGAAGCTCGCGCGCCGCATCAACAAGTTCGCAAAGTACGTCCTCATCGAGACCAACATCGAAGACTCCTCGCCGATCTACAGCATGAATATCTACGGGGAGCGTCAAGCTTCCTCGATGTCCATCGTCAAGCGTCAGGAGCCTGCCAACCTGAAGCAGCTCCTCGGCGAATTCGTGAACCACCAGACCTCCTTCAACCTGGCCGGCATCTACGCGAAAGCAGCAGTCACTTTCGCCAACGCCGGCGGCAGCGAAAACAGTTGGCAACGCGCCATTGACGATGATCCGGAGACCAGCCTGAGCATCAAGCCCTCCACCGCAGAATCGGGCCTCGTCCTCCGCTTCGACGGCACGCAGCCCCTCACCCGCCTCTCGCTCCTCACCAGCGCCAAGACCCGCGGAAAGGTGGACATCTTCCTCCTCAGCGAAGCGCCGGACAAATCCACGCCCGTGAGCATCGAAGGCGTCCAGCCCTCGGTCACACTCGCATTCGACGGCACCTCGCAGCGCACATTCGCCGACTTCGCCGAGACCAAGGCCACCGCCCTCGCCCTCCGCTGGACACCCGAGAGCGGCGAAGCCCCGCTCGCCATCCGCGAGTTGAACGTCTTTGCCGACCTCTCGCTCACCGACCACGAAGTCGTCGGCTCACCCGCCGAGATCGCCCAGGGGCCGACCGATCAGGAAGAAACTGCCGGCAAGACCCGCAACACGACCACCGGCGACGGCAAGAGTATCGCCGATGGAAAGAGCATCGCGGACGGCAAGGCACCCATCGCCATGGGCCCCGGCAAAAGCCGCGGCATCGACTTCAAGGGCACCAGCGTCCCGCCCGTCGCACTCGGGCCAGGAGGCTACACCCCCGGTGGCCTCGGCTTCCCGCCAATCCTCGGCATCCCGCGGACGCCTCGGACCCCGGTGCCCACGCCGATCCCGTCCAGCCCGTAGTAGCGGACCCGGCCACCATTTCCTAACATCAGCAGACGCGCGGGATTCACGTCCCGCGCGTTTTGCTTTTCCCGGGAAAACACGGCCCTCCAGCACTCAGTCCGCCCGGTGGCTATAGCTCGATCTCAACCCGCGCACCGCCCTTCCCAAGCTTCACCGGCACCGTCTTCGTCTTCGTCCCAGACCGCGCCTCGACCGTATATTCACCGAGGAACCCCCGCACCTTTGTCATACCGCCACGACCTGTCTCGGTATTGAGATTCGTCCACCATTTCTTGAAGACCAAGTCATACCACACCTTCCCGTGTCCCCTTGGCTGCCATGCACCCGTCCACTGCGCCGCGTTCGGGATCCAATGCCGCTTCTCCCAGAAGCCCCAAGTGATGAAACCGCTTGTCGCCGGGTGTGCAAAGACCGCCGTCATCAGATCCCGCGTGTAATCCGCCATCACCTCATCGTCCCACGCATTGATGTCGTGCTCCGTGATCTCAATCGGCACCCCGAGCGCGCCGAAACGGTTTAAAATTTCCCACACCTTGGTCAGTGGCGTCAGTTGCTCATTGAAGTGTCCCTGCATTCCGATGCCCTGCACCGGTGCCTTTGCATCCATCAGTCCCTTGATGATCCGGAAATAGGCATCCTGATGCTCAGTATCAGTCCCACCGTGGGACAGGATGCCATAGTCATTGATGAATAGCTTCGCCTGCGGATCCGCCTCGCGCGCGGCCTTGAATACTTCAGCCAGAATCCCATTGCCTAGCACCCGCTGCACATCCGTATTAGTCACCGGCTCATTCACCACATCCCACTCGGCTATCTGCCCCTTGAAGGTCCCTGCCTCATCGCGCACATGATCGAGGATTCGCTTCCTCAGTGCATCCGGCTTGTCTTGCAGCGCCGCCACGTCCTTCGGCAGCCGCGTCCAGCCCGGCCACAGCAGGTTATGCCCGCGCACCGCGACATTCGCATCGCGCAGCCATTTCACCGTGTCCAGCGCGCGCTGCCGGTTGCGTTCAAATTCCGGCCACTTCATGTCATTCTCCACCGTCACCCGGTTGAACGAATTTGCCACGATGCCCCGGTAAATCTCCGCATCCGGCCCCTCATCGAGCAAGGGCGACGCCGCCACCGCGCTGCCAAAGCCATAGGCATGGCGCTGCTGCCGCACGCGGACCTGTGCCCCCGGCAGCGACTTCCCCGAGATGCTATGCACCACGATGGTTAGCTGCGCCTTGCGCTCCTTCTCGATGCTGTCCGCCGCCTCCTTGCGCCATGCGGCATCCGCCGAGCGTCCCTTATAAGTCAGCGGAGTGTAAGGCAGCTCACCCAATGCGACTCCCTTGCCATAACTAATCACCCGCAGCCCTCCGATTTCCATCGCCTGCTTTGCGGAGCCAGCTTGGAAGTGCAGCGCGACGTCATCCTCACCATAATCCCTCGCTGCGACAAACGGCACATAGAACCTGGCCCACGCCTTCCCGCACTCGAAGCGGAATGCCGACGACTTTGTGTAAGGCTCGCGCGCCAGCTCGAAGACAAACGTGCCCTCGCCCTCGTCGCTCGTGCCCGCGGCGCGCGCCCAGAAAACTGCCAGCATCACCTCGCCCTTCGCCACCTTCGCCGCGCACTTCGCGTGCGACTGGAATCCCCACGGGTTCTCCGGCACCTTCCGCACCGTCATCCGCAGCGCCTTCTCAAATCCCGGCGCACCCTTCACGTCCACATACTCCGCGATGCCGTGCTTGTTCGTCTTCGCGAGCGCCAGTGCCATCCCTTCGAGCGCACGCGGCGGGCTGATCTCACGTCCTGCGGGCAACTTTTTGAACCGCGCATCCTGCGCCGCCATGTCCGCCAAGGCGGACACAGTGAGGGCGAGAAAAAGGAGGATGCAGCGCAGCACGCACGCGCTTCTACGGCATTGCGAAAATGACGCAAGCAGGACTCCGCATTTTGCCGTGAAATGCGGAAGCGCTGGAATCTTCCGCCGCCATGCGCCATCGTCCCCCGACATGAGACGCGTCTTCGGCATCGAAACCGAGTATGGAATCACCGTGGACGGCATGGCCGATGTGGACGTCGTGCGCGAGAGCATCGCCATCGTCCGCAGCTACACCGAGCACGGCTCGCTCATGAAATGGGACTACGGGAGCGAGGACCCGCACAACGACGCCCGCGGCTTCCGCGCGCCCGAGCTTCGGCAGGACACCGACGAGGCCGCGTACTACGAACTCGACCAGCACCGCAACCTCACCTTCGAGGAAATCAAGAGCGACCTCGTGCTCTCGAACGGCGCGCGCTTTTACAACGACCACGCACACCCCGAATACTCCACGCCCGAGTGCGCCACGCTCGCGGACATCGTCGCCCAGGACAAGGCTGGCGAGCGCGTCCTCGAGGAGTGCATGCGCCGGCGCAACGCGCATCTCCCCGCCGGCCAGCGTTGTCGGCTCTACAAAAACAACACCGACTTCCAGGGCCACAGCTACGGGTGCCACGACAATTTCCTCATGCGCCGCGAAATCCCGTGGGAGCGCATCGTGCGCGACAGCGTCTCCTTCCTCGCCACACGCCAGCTCTTCGCTGGCGCGGGAAAGCTCGGCATCGAGGGCGAGGACGAAAGTGCGCGGCCCGGCGTCTTCCAACTCGCGCAGCGCAGCGATTTCTTCGAGGTGCTCACGAGCATCGACACGATGAACCGCCGCCCCATCGTGAACACCCGCGACGAGCCGCACGCGGACAGCGACCTCTACCGCCGCTTCCACATCATCGTCGGCGATGCCAATATGTCCGAGTGGGCCACTGCGATGAAAATAGGCACCACGGCATTAGTCCTGGAACTGATCGAAAAAGACCATGCCCCGCGCATTAGTTTGTCCGATCCTATCTTAGCCACGCGCCTGATTAGTCGGGAGCAGGATTGGAAATGGCCGGTCATCTTTGCAGACGGCCGCAAAGCCAGCGCGCTCGACATCCAGCACGAATGGCTCGAAGCCGCGCGCACGCATTGCGACCGCGATGATGACACCGCATGGGTGCTCGCCGAGTGGGAGACCGTCCTCGCCGACCTCGCGCGCGATCCCATGATCACGCGCGACCGCTGCGACTGGGCGGCGAAGCGTTTCCTCCTCGAAACCTTCCGTGAAGCCGAGAACCTCGAATGGTCGCACCCTTGGCTCCAGGCCCTCGACCTCGAATACCACGATGTCTCCCTCGACAACGGCCTCTACTACGAACTCGCCCGCACTGGCCAGATGCGCCGGACCGTCACCGAGGAGCAAATTCGCCACGCCATCTTCTACCCTCCCGAGGGCACCCGCGCATTTTTCCGCGGCCGCGCCGTCGCGCGATTTCACGAAAAGATCACCTCGCTCCAGTGGGACGCACTCACGTTTGGTGAAGGCTCCGCCGCGCAAACCTTCGCCTTCCCCCACCCGGCCTTCGACCCCGATCTGGACCGTCTCAATTCCCGCATCCGCAACGCCACCTCGCTCGAATCCCTGGGCTAGCCGGCTCCGCCAGTTCACGATTTTCGAGTCACCCGCGCGCACCCATCTCCGCGACTCATTTTGAAGAACCATGTGCAGCCCCGACCGATGCCCGCTCTGCGGCCAACCAAACGAATGCCGACTCGCCAAGCAGGGCGACGACACGGGCGTTTGCTGGTGCATGGATGAAACCTTCCCGTCCGAGCTTCTCGCCCGCGTGCCCGAGGCCGCGCGCCGCTGCGCATGCATTTGCCAGCACTGCCTCGCCGCGGCCCAGCGCGCGGACGCGCCATAGCGCCTCGCACTGAGGCGGACTGCATCACCGCCGCGCCGGCTCACAGAACCAGCCGAACTCCGCCCAGCGGGAAAACCATTCGCGGATTTTTGTGGCGCATTGCTCAGGCGCTTCGGTGGTGTCGGCAAATGCCGTCTCGCACGCGGCCCCGAGCGTCGCGCCATCGCGCAGCGCAAGGAGGAGCGTGTGCGCCTCGCGATCGTGGCGTTTGAAATAGACGGAGTTTTCCAGGCGATGCACGGCGAGGAAGACGGGCTGCCGGCTGCGGCGCACCGTGACGCGCGCGCGCTTGTGGTTTTCCGAGGCGGCGACGGCGTTGCTCACGGCGGAAAACTCCGTGTGCTTCAGCCTGCGCATCAGTTCATCCACGGGATGCGAAAGCTCCAGCAGCACGATGTAGGGCTGGAGTCCGAGGCGCAGACGGTCGGCGGGTGTGCGGGCGAATTTTTCCGGCGCGACGACCTTCCGCGCGGGCTCGTCGAAGGCCAGCACCCGCGCCCACTCGACGCGCGCGACATCAAGCGCGAGCGCGGTACTCGGTTCCGTCAGCTTCGGATTTTTTTCGAGGAAGGCGGTGAGCTGTGAGCCGAGGTTGCGCAGTGTCCACGAGACCGAGCCGTGCTCTTCGAGATAGGCGGTCGCGAGCCGGTCGAACTTTTTTTCGCCGAGCACCGCGCGCAGTCCGCTGAAGTCCTCGCCGAACGCGCCGAGCAGGCGCCACCAATACTGCTGGCTGTAAATCTGCAGCCGCTCCAATGCCGTGAGACGGTCGTTCGGCTTGATGAACCGCTCGGCCACCGCAGCGTTCGACGGCTGAATTTCCTCGTCCGCGGTCAGGGGCTTCATGAGCGCGCCGGTGATCGCGCGTTGCAATTCCGCGAGGCCGGAGGCCGCACCTGATCGCGAGGACGATTTACGCCGCGAGAGCTTTTGCATGGGGCAGAAAATTGTTTGCCTTCAGCGCCTCGGCATGGACTTCGCCGAAGCTCGGGATGTGATCGTCCCATTCCAGCAGCGTCGCGGTGCGGCCGGTGCGCGCGATGGCGTGCGCGTACATTTTCCAGACGGGGTCGAGCACCGGGTGATCGTGCGTATCGAGGAGGTATTTTTTGAACTTCGTGTGACCGGCGATGTGGATTTGCGCGACGCGGTGCGCGGGTACGGCGTCGAGATACACATAGGGATCGAAAGTGTGATTTTTCGACGAGACGTAAATGTTGTTCACATCGAGCAGGATTCCGCAGTCGGCGCGCTCGACGACCTCGTTCAGAAATTCCCACTCGGTCATCTCCGACGCGTGAAACTCCACGTAGCTGCTCACATTTTCCACCGCAACGGGGATGCCGGTGAAGTCCTGCACCTCGCGAATGTTCCGCGCGGTCCACTCGACGGCTTCCCACGTGTAGGGCATCGGCAGCAGGTCGTGCGTGAAGCGCCCGTCCACACTTCCCCAGCAGAGGTGGTCGCTCAGCCACGGCGTCTGCGTGCGCTTCGTGAGCGCCTTCAACTTTTTCAAATGCTCGCGATTCGGTCGCGCGGCGTTGCCGAAATACATCGAGACGCCGTGCTGCACGACGCGGTATTGCTCGAGGATCTGATCGAGCACCGCGAGCGGGCGACCGCCGTCCACCATGTAGTTTTCCGAGATGATCTCGAACCAGTCCACGGCCGGCTTTTTCCCGAGAATGTGATCGTAGTGCGGGATGCGCAGGCCGATGCCGACGCCGTAAGCGGTGAATGCGTTGAAGCGATTGGCGGGCAAGGTCTGGGAATTGTTGAATGTTGAATTCTGAATTTTGAATGCCGCTGCGGCGCGTGCTGCAATTCAACACTCAAAATTCAAAATTCGCAAAGTCCCCGGCGGGTTGGACGCCGGGGACTCGCGAATTGCGGAAGCTTGCTTCGCTTACTTCGGATCCGCGGGGGGGTTCGGCTTGCCGTCCTTCATGGCGCATCCGCCCTTGCCCTTGCAGGCATTTTTGCCGGCGCAGGCGTTGTCGGTGGTCTTGCAGCCGCCCTTGCCCTTGCAGGAGTTGTGGCCCTTGCACTCATGGGTTTCGCCCTTGTCCTTTTTGGCGAGGACGCCGGCGTTGTCGGCGGAGACCTTGCCCGTGCTCTGTGCTGCGCTGGCGCGGAAGGTGCCGCCCGCGATGAGTCCGGCGAGGGCTGCGCCGGCGAAGATGCCCTTGGTGAGGTTCAGTTTCATGTCGTGGTTCTG
>JANXZI010000283.1 GCA_025355595.1 Spartobacteria bacterium | reverse complement strand
TCCGGGGAGATCGATGGATGGAAGGCGATGGGTGTGCGCTCCGCCGTATGCCTCGTCTTCACGGTCGCCGCATTTTTGCTGCGAGATTCGTATTTTGATCTCTTCAATCTCTCGATGGTGTGCGTCGTCGGTGCCTACTTGACGGGCGGCTGGGACCTCACGGCGAAGGTCTGGGAAGGCGTGCGCGTCCGGGAGTTCGGCACCGATTTTCTCATGTGGCTTGTCGCGTTCGGCGCGATGTTCATCGGCGAACAGCGCGAGGCTGCGGTGCTGCTGTTCCTGTTCTCCGCATCCGGCGCGATGGAGCGTTTCGCGCACGGGCGCACGCAGCGTGAGATCTCCGCGCTGCTGAAAAGTGCGCCGAAGCTCGCGCGGCTGATCGAGGATGGCACCGAGCGCGAAGTGCCGGTCGCGGAACTGCGCCCCGGCCAGCAGGTGCGCGTGACGGCGAATGAGCAGGTGCCCGTGGACATCCTTGTGGAGAAGGGCGAGAGCGCGTGCGACGAGGCGATGCTCACCGGCGAGGCCGAGCCGATCGCGAAGACCGTCGGCGACACCGGGCTCGCGGGGACGCTGAATTTGTGGGGCGTGCTCGAGGGCCGCGTGCTGCGTGCGGCGGAGGACAGCGCGCTGCAACGCATCATCCGGCTCATCGAGGGCGCGCAGCATTTGAAGGCGCCGGTGCAGCGTTTCACGGATCGTTTCGGCACGCGTTACACGGCGATCGTGCTCAGCGTTTGCGCGGCGGTTTTCCTTGTGTGGTGGCTCGCATTCGGCGCTCCGCCATTTCTCCGCGATGCGGCGCATGAGAGCGCATTCTACCGCGCGATGACGCTGCTCGTGGTGATGTCCCCGTGCGCGCTCGTGCTCTCCGTGCCCTCGGCGATCCTCTCGGCGATCGCCTTCGGCGCGCGGAACGGTGTGCTTTTCCGCGGCGGCGCGGCCATCGAAAATCTCGCGGGCATCACCGCCGTGGCGATGGACAAGACCGGCACGCTCACGCGCGGAAAACTCGAACTCATCGGCGTCGAGGCAATGCAAGGCTCCGAGAATGACGTGCAGCTCGCCGCATCAAATCTTGCGCGAATCTCGAACCACCCAATGTCGCGTTCGATCGCGCGCGCGGCGGATAAACGGCGCATCGCCGTGGAGCAGCCGACGGAGTCCGAAACCGTCTCCGGCCAGGGCCTGCGCGCAAAATGGCGCGGGGAAACATTCGTGCTCGGAAACCGCGCGCTCGTGGCGAGCGTGCAGCCGGGCGTGACGTTACCGCCGCCGTCGGCGGATTCGAGCGAAGTGTGGATCGCATCCGCGACGATGCTCGGACGCGTGCTGCTGCGCGATCAGCTCCGTGCCGAGGCCCCTGCGCTCGTCTCGCGCCTGCACGATGCGGGGCTGAAGACCGTGATGCTCACCGGTGACAAGACCGGTGCCGCGGAGCAGATGGGCCGCATGGCCGGCGTGCGCGAAATCTTGAGCCAGCTCACACCTTCGGAAAAAGTAGCGGCGCTCGAGCGGATGAAGCAGGCCGGTGAGTTCGTCGCGATGATCGGCGACGGGGTGAATGACGCGCCGTGCCTCGCCGCTGCGCATGTCGGCGTGGCGATGGGCGCGCGTGGATCGGATGCAGCCATCGAGCAAGCCGAGGTGGTGCTGATGAACGACAAGCTGGAAAATTTCCTTCTCGCGCTGGACCTGAGCAAGCGTGCGCGCCGCATCATCCGGCAGAATCTCACGCTGGCGCTCGGCGTGATCGTCGGCATGTCGCTCACCGCGCTGCTCGCCCGCGCGCTCCCACTCGCCATCGGCGTGCTGGCGCATGAAGGCAGCACGGTGATCGTGGTGCTCAACAGCCTGCGCCTCCTTTTCACCCCGCGCGGCGCGCGGGCGTGAGCACCCCAGTGCCGCGTCTGTGAAAGCGCGGGACATCTTTTTTCGTCGCTGCCGATCAACAAGCGTTTTGAAGCGCGCGCTTAAGAAAAACAGCTAACCGCCTCTCTGAGTTCCAAGTTCCAAGTTCCAAGTTCAGTCCGCCACAGGCGCGTTGAGAATTTGAATGCGCGTCGATCAGGGCGAAGCCGCTGCGCGGCGCTGAACTTGAAACTTGGAACTCAGAACTCGGAACTCAGAATCCCCGCAGGAACCTGCCCTTCACGCGCAAAACGCTACAGGAAGTCCCGCTCCTCCGGCCGCACGCTGAGCACCGGGCACGGCGCGTGGCGGACGATTTTTTCCGCGACGCTGCCGAGGAGCGCGTGCTTCAGGCCCGTGTAGCCGTGCGTCGCGAGGATGATCATATCGGCCTTCATCTCCTGCGCGATCTCAATGACCTCCTGCCACGCGCGACCGATCCGCACGATGTGCTGCGTCTTCACGCCGGAGCCCGCGTCGAGCGCCTGGAGGCGTGCGATCACCTGCTCGCGTTTCTCCGTGGCAAAATCCGTGACGGCGAGCGGCGGATACATCCAGTCGCCGGGATACACCATCTGCTCGACGATGTGGGCGAGCGTGACCTCCGCGCCGAACTGCGTGGCAAATGCGAGCGCGTAGCGGAGCGCCTTCTGCGAGTGCTCGGAAAAATCCACCGGCACGAGAATCCGGCCGATGCTGAACTGCATCGGCGTCATCGCCGACGCCGGTGCGGATGCCTTCGTATGACCGGCCTCGTCGGTGACGATGAGGGTTGCATCGCCGGATGAAGGTGAGGTTGTTTTCGTATTCATGGCTTTGGTTTTGGTTGGGGAGGGAGTGCGAGTGGATGTCCCCCCCTGCAATGAAGCATCTCTGCTGTGTATTTGCGAGGCTTGCCTGCGGTTGGCGGAATCCACCCGCGGGTTGCGGCAGCGGCAGTTGAGTGTTGAGTGGAAGAAGGGCCGACAATCCGACATCCGCCTCTCAACCCTCAACGTTCATCTCTCAACTGCCCCTCACCCCTCGCCCTGCTCCTCCATTTTTTTCAGAATGTCCGTGCGATCCTCCACTTCGTCCCACACTTCCCCGGCGACGTAGATCGGCGCGGCCTGCTGCACGGCGAGCGCGATGCAGTCGCTCGGGCGCCCGTCGAGTTCGATGATTTTGCGCGCGTGCAGCTCATTTTCCGCGCTGATGATGAGTCGCGCGAAATATGTCTCGCTCTTCAGATCATTGATGATCACGCGATCCACTTTTGCGCCGAGGGCGGCGAGCAGGTGCGCCATGAGGTCGTGCGTGAGCGGGCGTTCCTTGGGCGTCTTGTTCATGAACATGCCGATGGCCGCCCCGACGGATTCATCCACGTAAATCACGAAGACCTTGTGCTCATTGCCCACGAAAACCGCCCGCCCGTTGTTATACGGAAGGATGGCCCGGATCTGGACCGGAACGACCTGTTTGCTCATGGGCTAAAAGCTAGACGGCTGCCGCGCGGATGACAAGGGGGGCGGGGGACGATTCAACATCAATGTCCAACATCGAACATCGGACATGCGACGACGGCTTCCGCCGGGTGCCGTTGGCTGTTGAAAGTCCCAAGATTCCAGTTTGCGCGAGGGCGAACGGCGCGTTACGTAGGACGGTATGGCGGAAGAAAATACCGACAAATCATGGGACGAGTACGATTGGGAACGCTTTCTCCAGGAGCAGGAGCGGCGTACGGAAAAGTACATGGGCCTGCTCGAAAAATACATGGACCATCCGGATCGCGACGGGATCATCGCGCGCGAGATGGGTTGGACGCATCTCATCGGCGGCGAGACCCGCGATTGGGAGGACGAGGTGGAGTCGTCATTCGAGGATGAGATTCCCGGCGAAGCGGACGAGGAGCCCGCGGAGTCGGTGAGCTTTGGCTTTGAGAAACATCCGCTCTACCGCGAGGCGATCGCGTTCAGTGCGGAGCTCGACGAGATGTTCGTGCGTCTGGATGAAAAGGTGCGCGAGCACCCCGCCGCGATCACCCTGCGGGACGAGACGACGCTCGCCGCGGCCAAGCTCGCCGCAGCGCTGAACGATGATGACATTGACGAACTCGGCATGAGCATCGCGTATCTCAAGCGCGGCCTGCGCGCGCTCACGACGGCGCTGGATTCTGCGGTGAAGCTGCACGGGGAGGCGCTCCTCCCGGACCAGCAGTTCGAGATGCTGCGGGCGCGGATTTTCTCGATCCGTGATGGCATCGTGAGCACGATGGGCGACTACCGCATGGAGTTCCGCCGGCGGTGCGGCGGGCGGTAGGCCATGGAACCGGGCAGAGTGAATAGATTGAGCGATTCCCCGTCAAAACCGGAAGCCGATGTTCCCTCCGAGGGGCCGAGCGACATTGATCTGGTCGCCCGGTGCCGCGATGGGGACACGCCAGCTTTCAATCAACTCGTCACCCGTCACCGCCAACGCTGTTTTTCCATGATCTACCAAATGGTCAGAAACGAAGAGGACGCCTGGGATCTCGCCCAGGACGGCTTCGTGCGCGCGTGGCGCAGCCTGGCCAGTTTCCGCGGTCAGTCGTCGTTTTTCACGTGGCTTTACCGCATCATGACGAATGTGACGCTCGACTGGCTGCGCCGGAAAAAAATCGAGAGCGGCCAGGAATTCGATGACTCGATCGGCCTTCCCGGCATCGCGCCGGGTGCGGTGACTGCGCCGCAGGCCACGGTGGCGCCAGCGGCAAAACTCGCGGACCAGGAAATCCGCAAGCGCATTGACGAGGCGATCACCAGGCTCAGCGACGAGCACCGCACGGTGATCGTCATGCGCGAACTCGAAGGGATGGAATACCACGAAATCGCCGAGGCGATCGGCTGTTCCATCGGTACGGTCATGTCGCGACTTTTTTATGCCCGCAGGAAACTGCAAACCATGCTCCGCGACGTCCATGAACAACTCTGACTCTGCCATTTCACCCGAAGAACAGTGGGCCGCATACTTCGACGGAAATCTCTCCGCCGGGGAAGCCGCGGCATTCGAAAGCGAACACCCGGAAGCCGCCGCCGAGCGTGCGGCGTACGCGCGGATCACCGGTGCCATGCGCCGGCACTCACCCGCGCCGCAGATGCGCAACACGGATTTTTTTAACGAGAGCATCCTGCGTGAAATCGCCCCGAAACCTTCGGCTGCGGCGGCAGCTCCGGCGAAGGAACGCGGCCTCTGGTCGCTGTGGCGGCTCGCGTTCGCCGGTGCATTCAGCTTGCTCGTCGCGAGTGCGATCTGGGCGACCTTTGTGCGCGGCGGCAGCGGTTTCGGCGAAAAGCCGCGGGCGCCATATTTCGCACAGGTCGAGTCGGTGACGGCGGGCGATGCGTCGCTCGATGCGACGGTGCTTGATGCGGACGGACTTAAACTGGTGTGGATTGACGGGCTGGATCGGCTCCCGAATGACTATGTGCTCGAATAGGCACATCTCCACGCTCGCGGTCGCCTGCGCGGTCGCTGGCCTCGCTGTCGCTCAGGCGCCTCCCCACATGGAGGCGAGGAGGCCCTTTGCCTTTTCGCCCGGCGGCGGACCTGTCATGCCGGCAAAAGTGTGGAGCGCCGTCGTGCTCGCGAGCAAGGCGAAGAAGGGGGAGAAACCCGCGCCGCTCCCGTCGGAACTCGCGCCCTTCGCGAAACAGCTCACGAGCTTCCTCGGCTACGATCAGTTCAAAATCCTCGGGGCCAAGACTGAGGTGATGGACAAGGCGGACGAACATTGGATCACCCCGACCAAGAATTTCTGGCTGAGCACGGAGGCGACGCGCGTCGGCACGAGTTACCGGGTGAAGCTGGGATTCTTCCACGACACGCGCCCGCTGCTGAAGACCGAGGCGGTACTCGGCCCCGGCAGCCCGCTTTTCATCCGCGGCCCCGAGCATGTGAGCGGGCAAATCATCATGGTCTTCGAGGTGAAGCCCTGATCGGACGCGGTGTCAGCGGCGATATGACGGGGTGATTTCCGAGGCCACCGGCGGTGACTGGTGGCTGGTGAACAGTGACTGGTCTTCTGCTTTTTACGACGCAATCATGGCTGGATACCAGTCACTTCTCACCAGTCACCAATCACATCGTGCGGATGTTCGGTGCCCCATCATTGCACGACTGACGCGGCACTACTCCGGCTGCGCGCGCCAGAGTGTGAAGCGGTAGCCTTGGAAAGTGATTTCGCGCACTTCGCCCCGCGGCAGCGACGCCACGAGTTCATCGGCGTGCTCCGCGCCGTGCCAGACGATACCGCCGACGGGCGGCCGCTGCTTCGTGATGAATGCCTCCCAGTCATCCGCGGTCGTCAGCCCGTTGATCACGTCGCGCTGCGCGTAGTAGTCCACCGATTCATTCGATGCGAAATTGCACAGGATCGTCGTGCCTTTCGGAAAAGTCCTGTCGAGGTAGCGCCCGAGCGACGGGATGAAACCCGGCGGCTCCGCGTGCTCGCCATCGAGGATCGAGAACGGCGAGCGCAGGCTCTCCGACCGCGCGACCGCGGCGACTCCGAGGCAGGCGAAAAATGCGGCCACCGCGAGTGCGATGATCCCGTGCGCCGCCGCACCGCTACGTCGCGGCGTGAGTTGCCGGAGCAGCACCTCGAGCCCGGTGCCCGCCGCAATCGCGATGGCCCCGATGAGGTAGAACGTCGTGAAGTCGTGATCGTAGGATTCGTTCCGCAGCACGACGACGTAGAGCACGCCGGCCATGATCATCGGCACCGTCGCGAACGCACACCAGCGCAGCCCCGCGTCGGTGCGGCGAGCGCGCCACAGGAAGAAAAATCCGAGCGCCACGAAAAGCCAAGGCAGCGTGAGGAAATCCGCCGCGATCCCATCGAAGACTTTCACGCACCACTCGCGCAGCGTGAAGTGCGGCGCGTGCGCGGTGGTGACAGCGGGATTGTTCGCCATGCTGCTGCTCAGGCGCATCGTCGCCGCAGTCCACAGGTCGTGCCACGCGTCCGGCCGCACGTGGCGGATTTGCAGGAGGAAGATGATGCCCGAGATTCCCACGAGCCCGATCAGCAGCAGGCCGAAGCGCAGGCTTTGCTGCTTCGTGATCGTCGCAGCACCGGCCTCACCTTTCCACCCGCGCAGGAGGAAGCACCCGGCGAGACTCAGCACGAAGAGGTAGCCCGGCCAGTCCATCCAGAGCGTGAACATCGTGCAGACCGCCGCGAGCACCGCCCACTTGCGCCGGCCCGTGACGTGCCACGCGCGCACACACCCGAGCACCGCGAGCATGCACATGAGCAGGCACGGCTCGAAGTCCACCATGTCGCCGTAGTGGAGTTCCATCGGCAGCGTGGCAAAAAATGCGGCGGTCAGCGTGGCCGCGCGCGCATTCACCGCGCTGCGCACGAGCAGCCAGAGCAGCACTGCGCTGATCAGCGAACATGCGACAGGCACGGTGCGCGCGGCCCATTCGGACTCGCCTAACATGGCAAATGTGCCGGTGACCAGCATGGGCAGCAGTGTGGGGT
>JANXZI010000274.1 GCA_025355595.1 Spartobacteria bacterium | reverse complement strand
GCCATTTCGTTCACGGGGACATTTTTCTCGAGCTGATCGCGGATCCATCCGTAGTACGTGAGCACGGACTTGTAGCTGGCCTGCGCCTGGTTGTTGCTGCTGCGGATCTGGAGCAACTCGCTCCATTTCATCGCCCAGATGTCCGTGAATTCGTTCCGCGCCAGGAGCTGATCCACTTTCTTCGCGCGCTTCGTGGCGTCCTTGTCGGCGAGGAACGCCTTCACCTCGTCCGGCGTCGGCAGCGTGCCGGTGACATCAATGTGCGCGCGGCGGAGGAAGGTCTCGTCGTCGCAGGTCGGGCTCGGAAAAATGCGCAGCTTGTCAAGCTTCGCATCCACGAGTGCATCCACGTAGTTGTGCTCGTCGTATTTCGGCTTCGTGTACTGGAGGCCTTTCGGGATGATGATGACCTGCGTGCCGACGGTGTAGGTGTGGAAGCGCGCCATCACGAACGCCTCGCCGCGTTGGCCGGTGGTGATCATGCCTTCCTTGTCAATTTTCGCGGAGCCTTCGTTGCTGCTGAGGAAGAGCGCGAGCTTCGTCACGTCGCGATCCGTGCCGTCGCTGTAGTGCGCGCGGACGGTGATCTGGAACTTCTGATCCGGCGCTTCGAGCAGGAGCTGCTTCGGCAGGATCTCTATGCTCGTGGCCTCGGCCAGATCCGCCGGGTCGTCCTTCGCACCGGCCTCGATCCAGCGGAGGATCGCCTGGTTGTTCTCGCTGTCCTTCGTGAAAAGTTTGCCGCCGGTGTGCGGGGCGTCGCCGTTGCATTTTGTGGCAAGCATCGAGGCGTCGGGCGTGGCGAGATTGATGCGCCGGCCGATCTGCTCCCGCGTGAGGCGGAAGTAATCGCCCGCGGGATCGTAGCCGAAGAGCGAGAGGCGGAAGCCGTCCTTGCCGCGCGCCTGACCGTGGCAGCCGCCGCTGTTGCAAGTGTTGCGCATGAAGATGGGCATCACATCAAGGCGGAAGGAAACGGGCTGCTCAGTCTTTGCTTCCTCGACCTTCACCGGGAGGCTCACGGTCTGGCCGTTGAATTCGACCTTCAGCGTCGTCTGGCCGTCGGCGACGGGATAGACGATGCCGTTTTCGACGCGCGCCTTTGCGGGATCCGCGAGGACGATCTTTGCCTGCGCGGTCACGTTGCGCTGCACACCATTCGGCTCGGTGAAGCGGCACACGAGCGACTGGCGGTCGCGCAGAAATTTGAGGTTCACCTCCGCCGGGAACACCTCGAGCGAATTCGCCGCGAAGCCCGCTCCGGTGAAGGTGAAAAGGAGTGGCAGGAAACGGATGGCTTTTTGCATGGGTGGAGTCGTGGTTTCAGCTTGGAATCGGGAATCTGTGCGGAGTCGGTTTCTTTGGCGGGCAGATCAGCGTTTCGCCTCGGCAACCTTCGGCGAAGGCGTGCCTTTATCCACGCGCAGGATGCCACCGCTCGCGATGGTGTTCGTCATCGTCTCGCCGTCGCGCACAAGCGTGAAGGATGCGAAGATCGTCTTGGCCTGCCCGGTCTGCGCGGTCGCCGTGGCCTTGAGCGGGAATTTCACCTCGGTGTCGTCCTTGGTGACCTCGCGTTCCTCCGCGGTGATGCCCTGCGGGAGCCCGACGAGTGCGACCTTGGCCTTGCCATCGAAGGCGATCTTTTGCTCGAGCTTCAGGGTCATGGAGCCTTCGCCGCCCTGATCGATGAAAGTGCGCACGATGGTGCCCGCGACAAATGGCGCGGCAACTTCGAGGTCAAACAACTGCGTGCTGAACCACGTCGTGCCTTTGCCAAAGTCCGCGCTGCCGGCGATGACCGTCTTCCATTTCGCCAGCGGTGCGTTGCCGTTGCCGCTGATCGTGATGCTGCCCTCGTTTTTTCCCTCGGGAATGTCCACCCCGCCCGGCGTGCCGACGCCTGGCGGCGAGTAGAGGACCTCAATGTGGATCGGCCCCTTGAAGTCATTCCGCCGCTCGGCGACAACCTTCAGCGCCATCGAGCCGTTTTGGAGAACCGGCACTTTCGACTGCACGTAGCTGATGGTCACGGGAATCTCGTCCGTGACGGCGATGGGCAGCGCGTTTTCATCGATGCCGTAGTACGCCTTGTTGTTGCCGTTTTCCGAGGTCTCGACGCGATGCGTGACGCGCGTGGCGACCTTCACATCCGCCGCCGGCTCCGCGGGCTTGGCCGCAATCGTGAACCGCGTCTGAGCAGGAGCGGCGTCCGGCTTCGCCTCGAAGACCATCGCGACGCGATCCACAGACTTGTCCACCTTGTCGAAAGCCGCGGCCACACCCGGCGGAAGATCCTTCGCCTCCAGCAGCGTGTCGCCGCCCACGTCCGCACGCTTGAGCTGCACGAGTGTCGCATAGCGGTTGCCCTTCGGCACCACGACCGCGCGCCGCTGCTGCGAGCTGTTCTGGACCATCTCCGGCAAATACGTGAGCAGCGCGGGCTCCACCTTCGTGATCTCCGCGCGATACGTGAAGAGCGGGCCGCCGCGCAAGAGCTGGTCGTGGACTTGCAGGAAGTAGGTGCCATCCGTCGGCGCAGTCCAGCGCAGGTAGCTGTCCGGCCCGCCGGCGTCGTCGTTCAGCGCGAGGCGCGCACCCTTCTCGTTGTAAATCTCCAGCACGCTATCGAGCGGCGAGCGCAACATGCGCGCACGGACGTGGATCTCGTACGCCACGCCCTTCTGCGCGGTGAACTTGAAATAATCCACATCGCCCTTTTCCGAGATGATCCCATTCAACGCGACCGGCAGCGCGGTGTTCACGGGCGTCGCGGTCTCGATGGTGTTGTTGGGCTCCACTTCCATCACGTTCGGAAAAGGCGACACGCGGACGAAATTCGCCTGCGGTGCGGTGATGCCATCTTTCTCCGCGACAATCTCGAAGCGGTCCACGGGATTCGCCGGCAGCTTCACCGTCTGCTCGAAAGGCCCGCCCGCATCGCCGAGCATCGTGAACTTCACCGTCTCGCCCGCCATCCCGCCGAGCGGATACACCGACGTGGGGCGCGGGTGCGAACCAAGGTGCAGAAGATAGTGGCACCCGCCGGCACCGTTGTTCGTCGCGTCGCGGATGATGACGCGATACTTGCCATCCTCCGGCGCGATGATGCTGAGCGCCGGGTCCTGCCGCGTGAACGAACCGTCGTCCATCTCCGCGAGTTCCTTCCCGGCAGCCGTCGTGATTTTCAGATGCGCATCAAAAAATGACCCCGTCGAGACACGCACACCCACGACTTCCGCGGAGATGCGCTGCCCTTTCTTCGCCTCAAACTCGAAGTGATCCTGATCCTCGCCCGGAGCCGTGCCGTAGATCGTCGTGCCGAGTTTCGCAGCCTGCACCTTGTAGGGATCCTTCGCGTCCTCGTCCGCCTCCTTCACGATCGGATACGGTGACACGAAAAACAGCCGCACATCGCCGATGCCCGAGTTCGTGATCGCGCGGAAGTGGTATTCGCCGATCCGCGCGTCCGGCGCGATTTTCAGCTTCGCCTTGAACTTGCCCGCCGCCACCTCGCTCACGCCCAGGCACTCGATGCCCGGCTGATCGAAAAGCAACGTGCGCGCATCGCCCAGATTGCCACCCGTGACCGTGACCTCCGCCTCCGTCCCGCGCTGTCCCCCGGCCGGCACGATCTGGCCGACCGATGGCGAACCGGCGAATGCGGAAATCGTGGGCAAAATGCAGGAAGCGAGAATAGCGATGCGTTTCATGAGCGGAAAAATCGGGAATGGATGTTCGGCATGACAAGGCACGAAGTCCGACGGTCTTAGCAGGAAGAAGCGGGGCATTTCCGAAGGACACCCGGTGTATTGCCCGCAGGCTCGACACGTCGCCTTCCGCCCGGCTTCCTCCCCGCGATGAAACTCCCCTCCCCGCTGCTCCGCCTGCTCGCGCTGCTCCTGCTCGCGCACGCCGCCCCCGCCGCCGACACACCCATCCCCGCTGACATTCGCGCGCAGATGATTGCCTCCTTTGAAAAAGCCCGCGCCGAGGCCACCGACGCCCTCGCGAAGGATCCACAGAGCACCGAAGCGCGCACCCGCCGTGGCGACGCCCGTCTTTTCCTCGCCGACGCGAAGGGCGCGGTCGCCGACTTTGAAAAGGAGATCGCGCTCGACCCTTCGCATGACGCCCCGCACTGGCGCCTCGGCATCGCGTATCTCTTCGCCGGCGAATTCGCGAAGTCCGCGAAGCAGTTTGAAAAATACCACGCCTACGACGACCACGACCGCGAAAACGGCGTGTGGCAATTCCTCGGCAACGCCCGCGTCGTCGGCCTCGAAAAAGCCCGCACCGTGATGCTCGCCTACACCCGCTTCGACCGCGAGCCCTTCCCCGCGATCTACGAGATGCTCGCCGGCAAAAAGACCGGCGCGGAAGTCCTCGCCGAGATGGAAAAAAAGTCCCTCGGCGAAAATGCCACCGTCATGTTCTTCGCCCACTACTACATCGGCCTGCATGAAGACCTGCTAGGCCACAAGGAAGCCGCCCGCGACCACTTAGCCAAAGCGGTCTCATTAGCTATGAAATCCAACGCCCGCGGCGGCGCCGGCTACATGGGCCAGGTCGCCCGGCTGCACTACGAGGCGATACAGGGGAAGTGATGCTCTGTCGCGTTTGCAGATACACGCCAAACATCGCCCGAATCATCCTCACCCCGCGCATCCTCACCAAGAACTACGGCAACGCCTTCCTGCGTGCCCTGCCAAAATACATGGTGGAGGTCGTGTGATGAATTTAGCTGAAGGGGTTCGCTAAAAATGCATCCCGAAACTCAGCGTATTGATCGTTGAGAACCGGCATGTAGTCCTCTCCATAAACAAATCTGCCATCCGTGCGCTTTGCGACAAATCCCCGCCTGCAGCGACGGTTACGCCAAGCGGTCTTTTCATTGTCAATGCAGCCGCCCATATGCGTAAAATCTGATGTGTCCATGCCAATGAAATCCTCA
>JANXZI010000252.1 GCA_025355595.1 Spartobacteria bacterium | reverse complement strand
AGTTCGTGAAGCCGTATGCGTTTCGCCGCGGCGGAAACCGCGACCGTTGCTGTGTCCATCCCTGCAGTAGCGCTCATTTTTCCGCCTCGGGCAATCGCAGTTTCGGAGAGTTGGCTGATGCCTGCGCTGTGGATTCGATCCTCACGAGGCAGCATCAGCGGATTTCCCCGGGCATCCTTCATTCCAGACGTGAGCGCGGATCCGCGTCGGCCTTCATCGAGATTCAGTGGCGGACCCGAGATGCCACTTGTCCCCACCGTCATCCCGGCGAACATTTCGGACAAAGTCCGACGACCACACTTTGGCGGCAGCCGCTGACTGTCGTTTTCCCATAGCCCAACTCAATATTTCACCGACTGACGTTCTCGATGCCCTGACCTGCTCACCTCTCTCATACCCGCGGCCGCCACGGAATTCATCCACTTCCCAAGACATGAAACCCTGCATCACTCAACCCCACCATTTTTCTCGGATGCTCCGGTCCGCCGTCGCGGTTTTACTTGGCTGCGCCGCGGCTCTTTCTTGGATGCCGGCCAACGCTCAAGCTGAAGCGTCCGAAACGGTCGGCGTGCCTTGGACCGGCGAGGCGGGCATCACGGAGACGGTCGCGGACATCATGACGAGAGACCGGGTGAAGATGAGGCAAGGCCCGAACCCATCGCGGAGTAAGCCGATGCGTCGGCCGGATCGCAGCGGACTTCCCGAGAATCCGGATTCGCCGATCATCGCGGCTACTCCGGCAGCAGCGGAATCATCCCCTCGCAAGACAACGATGCAGGTTGCCGGGCCTTACACGCCGCAGACGGCCAGCACGAATTTCACGGGAGCGACGCTGGCAGATGTCGGCGCATTTCCGCCGGACACCATGGGCGCGGTCGGTCCAACACAATTCATCGTGGCGGTGAATGGACGGATCCGCAGCTTCGACAAATCCACGGGGGTGGCGGACGGGGCGGTGGATGTCGGCACGGATACGTTTTTTGCGTCGGTCATGACCCCGGTGCAGAGCCCGGTGATCGGGAATTTCACGAGCGATCCACACATCCGCTACGACCGACTGAGCGCGCGCTGGATCATCGTGATGATTGATGTCCCTTACATCAACTCCAGCCTGACCACCGTCGAGAATCGCATCATGATCGCCGTCAGCAGCGGCAGCACGATCACCAGTTCGGCATCATTCACCTTTTACCAATTCCGCCATGATCAAGCCAGCACGGTCGGGGACACCGGCGGCTTCGCGGACTACCCCACGCCGGGCATTGATGCGAATGCGATCTACATCGGAGACAATGTCTTCTCCAATTCGACCGGCACATACGTCGGCACTTCGGGCTTCGTGGTTCGCAAGAGTTCCGTGCTCTCCGGCGGGCCCATCGTCGTCACCGCATTTCGCGGCCTTGCCGTGGGCAGTTCCGGCGAAGGACCTGCCACCCCGCAGGGCGTGGACAATTACGATCCGGATGCGACGGAGGGTTACTTTATCGGCGCCTCCAATGCGGTGACAGGCAGGCTGGTGGTGCGTCGCGTGAGCAATCCAGGCGGCACTCCGACGATTTCCGCGAATATCCTGCTGACCGTTCCCGCGACCGCCGCCCCCATCAACGTGCCGCACCTCGGCAATACCGGCGGCACGAATGGCCAGCTCGATGGGCTGGATGACCGGCTCTTTGCAGCCCACCTCCGCAACGGGCGGCTTTGGACGGCGCACAATATCCAAGTCAACTCCTCCGGCGTGGCCAGCAGCAGTGGTGGCCGGAACGGATCGCGGTGGTATGAACTGAACAACCTGACCGGCACTCCGAGCGTGGTGCAGTCCGGCACCGTGTTTGATTCAGCGGCATCCAGCCCGAAGTCGTTTTGGATTCCTTCGATCATGATCTCCGGGCAAGGCCACGTCGCGATGGGCTTCAGCACCGCAGGCGCGGCAAATCGCATCAACGCGAGCACCGTGGGCCGGCTGGCCGGCGATCCCGCTGGGGCCATGCAGACCCCGGTGGACTACACGGCGAGCAGCACGGACTACAATCCCGCCGGTGACACCGGAGCCGCCAACGGCTCACGCCGCTGGGGCGATTATTCCTTCACGAGCCTCGATCCGAATGACGACATGACGATGTGGACGATTCAGGAATTCTGCCACGCCACGAACAGTTTCGCCGTGCGTGCGGTGAAGCTCCTCGCTCCGCCGCCGGCGACCCCCTCATTTGCCAGCCAGGAGGTGATCACGGGGACATCGAATGTGGATGTGGTCATCACGGGGACATCGGGCGGCGGCTCGGGCTTTTTCGATCCCGGTGCCGGCTTTGCAAACCGGATTGCCGCGTCCGTCGGCGGGACGGGAGTCACCGTCAACAGCGTGGCTTTCACCGGCCCGATGCAGCTCACCGTGAATGTCTCCGTCAGTCCCGGTGCTGCGCTGGGTTCGCGCACTGTCACGGTGACAAACCCCGATGGCCAGTCCGCCACCAGCACGGCGGGAATCCTCACCGTCTCGGCCAGCGCAACCGTCACCTCACTGAATCGGGCAAACCCGGATCCGACGAGCGCGGCGACGGTGAACTGGACACTCACTTTCAATTCCGCCGTCATCGGCGTGACCGCCGGTAATTTTTCCCTCTCCGGATCTGCGATGGGAGGCGCCTCCATTGGCACGCCGACGACTGGGAATGGTGGCGTGACATGGAACGTGCCGGTGACGACCGGCCTGGAAAATGGCACCCTCACACTAAGCCTCGCCAATTCGACCGGGCAAAGTCCTGCGGTGACGACGGGACTGCCCTTTGCGGGCGAAACTTATACGAACACCAAGACGGCACCGACGGTCACCACGCCCACCAGCGCCAGCATCACGGCCAACAGCGCCACACTCGGCGGCAACGTGACTGGCGATGGAGGCTTGGCGATTAAGGAGCGCGGCGTGGTTTACTCGATCACCTCGGTGAACAACGATCCACTGGATGGCGGCACTGGCGTGACGAAAATCACCAGCGCCGGCACGACGGGGGTCTTCACCGTGAGTGCGACCGGCCTCACCGCGGGCACCGGCTACTCGTTCAAGGCGTATGCGACCAATAGCCTTGGCACGACTTACACGACGCC
>JANXZI010000267.1 GCA_025355595.1 Spartobacteria bacterium | reverse complement strand
AGCAGCCGCCAGAAGCTGAGGCTGTCCGGGAGGCAGTCCTGCGACTTGATGCTGCCGTGCTCGACGCCTATGGCCTCGACGCCACTGCGCAGACTCGGCTAATGCGTCAATTCAAAGGATGGGCACGGCCTCTGCCGCCGCCATTCGATCAAGCTTTCAAGGAGTACTTCCCACCCCACTTTGAGGAGGAGATCACCATCTCCGAGTTGATTGCCATAACCTATGATTGGGAGAAAACGTCCCGCAGGAAGACGGCTCTCATCGAAAAGAAGATCCGCCGAGTCGCATCGGAAAAGGAGCTTGCCACGCTCAAACGTTTGAAATTTCTCACTGAAGCCCGCGGTGAACTCTATGCGCCAATCTCCGAATGGAACGGGCGGCGAAATGCGAATTGGAGCGGTACGGTGGATACATCAGCGGCTGTTGCGTGAATTCAATCAATCCATTCCGCTATCCCCAGTCACCATTGCGGCGAAAACACGGCCCCATTGGTTACTCGCAATATCAGCACTACCGCCTGTGGCTCCGTGACGAGTTCGATTTTCGCTGCGTCTATTGTCTGAAGCGCGAGCAATGGTGTTCCCATAACAGCGACCACGAACTGGATCACCAATTGGCCAAAAGCATCGCGCCGAAGCTCTGTCGCAAATATGCCAATTTAGTTTACGCCTGTGCGAATTGTAACCGGAGAAAGGGAGCCAAACGATTGCCTGCGCCAGAAGACGTCGCTTACGGGGCTTGCATGGAAGTCCTACATGACGGGAGAATTATCCACCACAACGAGCCCGGCGAACGACTGATTGACGAACTGGCGCTGGATGGAAAAAGGATCACCGATTGGCGAGCGCAAATGTTCGCTTCGATCCAATCTCACCAGCAGCACGACTGGAGCCTGTTTCTCCTCTGGATGGGATTTCCGAAAAACCTGCCTGATCTCGCAAACGTGAACCCGCAACCAAAGCGCAATTCCCGTCCGCAGGGAATTGCGAAGTCTTGGTCCCGCATCCATCGCCCTGAGTTTTACGAGTAGCGCGTTCGCACGCCCGCCGAGAGCAGTGCGCCGTGATCCGTTCCCCCGGCCGAGCGTCACGGCATGTTGCGGAATTTCCGCAGGACCCATGAGGCGGCGAGCAGGATCATGATGGCGGTCACGATCGGCCACTCGCGCCAGAGCGTGCGGTAGTCGGCGAGTTTCTCCTCGGTGGCGTGGAGCTTCAGCGTCGAGAGGCCGTCGTTGAGCGCGTCGGGGGTTTCGTAAAATTTGCCGCCGCTCGCGAGGGAGATCGCTTGCAGGACTTCGACTTTCGCGGGGCGCGGGACGGTCTCGGGCGAGTAGGGCTTCACGAAAAATCCGAAAGGCTCGCTCGTGATTTCCTTGTCCTTCAGCTTCGCGACGCCGGTGACTTTGTAGAGCCCCGGCTGCGTCGCGGAAAATGGCAGGCCGTAGCCGGGGAAGCTTTTCCCCGACGGCAGCGTGACGAGCTGCGGGGCCATGCGGTACGGGATTTCGCGTTTGTCCGGCAGCGTGATTTTTGCCTCGACGCTGTCGGCCTTCGGCGCGTTTTCGGCGCCGAGGCGCGCGTGCAGCTCGATGTTCTCGCCGAGGAAAAGCTGGTCGCGATCGGCGAAGAGTTCGAGGCGCACGCCGTCGCCGGCGTCCTCGCGCGGGAGTAGCCAGGAGATCATCTGCGTCCAGAAACGCTCGTATGGTTTTGCCTTGCCGGACTCGGGGCCGAGCTGCCAGCGCCAGAGCGAATCGGTGAGGATCGCCGTCACTTTTCCCTGCCCGAATCGCTGCGTGACGACGACGGGCTGCGGGCCGCCCGGCGTGTCGGCGGTGACGAGCGTCTCCGCGGCGGGCGAGAGCGTGAAGCCGGTGAAAAGCGAGAGCACGGGCGGGATGTTTTGCCACAGCGCGGCGTCGCCCGCGAAGGCGGGATGACTGCGCGCGGCGTCGCTGAGCTTCACGGAATACGGCGTGTCGCCCTCGATCGTTTTCACGTTGGTGCTGCGCACGGGGAGCATCTTGCCGAGATCGGTTTCCACGAGGCCACCGGCGGTCCAGCCTTTCGTGCCGCCGAGGAGGATCAGGCTCCCGCCGTCCTCGACAAATTTCACGAGGTTCTTCGCGCGCGCCGCGCCGAGTTCCTTCGCGTCAATGTTCCCGAGCATGATGATTTTGAAATACGCGAGCTGCTGCGGCGTCATGTCGGCGGTGACGTTGCCCACGGGCGTGCCACCGTGCGGTGCGCCGTCCGGCCCGGTGAAAAAAATCACCGGCGAAATCTGCCGCTCGGCGAGCAGCGCGCGCCGGAGATATTTGTATTCCCAGCGCGGGATGCCTTCGAGGTAGAGCAGCCGGTTGCGCGCGTCCACGACCTCGACATTCAGCACCTGCTCGTTGTCCTCGGTGTGCTTCTCGCCCGGCAGCGGCGGCACGAAGACGCGGTAGCTGAAGACGCCCATCTTCGCGTGATCGAGTTCGAGCACGACCTCGCGCTCGCCGCCTTCGTCGGGAATCTGCGTCGGCACCTCGGCGCGCAATGTGCCGTCCTCGAAAACCTGCACCGTGACCGGCGCGCCGCGCGTGCCCTGGCCGGACACTTTCACTTTGAACTCCGACTTCCACCCGACCGTCACGCGCCGCGAAGTCGTCACCGCATCAATGCGCAAATCGGGCTCCTGCTTCCAGCCGCCGGGCGGCTCGGGGCGCAGCGTGTAGATCGGAAAATTGCGCGCCGTGCCGGCCCAGTCATCGAGCGCCTCGCTCGTGTCCGCGCCGTCGCTCAGCAGCAGCATGCCCGCGACGTTCAGGCCCGCCGAGCGGTCGGAGATTTTTTTCAAAGTGTCGCGCAGCCGCGTGGCCGCGCCGTCGGGCTTGAGCGACGCGAAATTCGTGGGCGCGACATTTTCACCCAGCTCCGCGGCGAACGGAAAAATCTCGACGTCGCACTCCGCCGCGAGCGCCGCGAGCCACGGGCGTTTCAGCGCCTCCTGCGCGGTCGTCCAGCGCGTCGGCACGTCGGGCGAAGGCGTGAGCGTCATGCTCTGCGAAGTGTCGAGCGCGATGATGAAGCGGGGCTTGCGGAGCTGCGTGAGCGAGTTCTTCAGCCCCGGCAGCAGCAGGCACCAGCCCATGCCGCCGAGCACGATCGCGTAGAGGAGAAAAATGATGCCGTTCAGCATTCGGCGCGGGAGGAATTTCCAAGCCGTGAGCGCGCCGAGCAGGAGCGCCGTCGCGAGTGACGCGACGATCGCGGGGACGGGGAAGGTGTGCTCGTAAACGATCATCGGGACGGATGAGTGAAAATCCCGCGCAGCGAATCGCGGAGATCGTGAATCGGGTAGGGCGGGTATTTTACCCGCCGTGCCGGGCATTCTGCCCGGCACCCGACGGACGTCGCG
>JANXZI010000266.1 GCA_025355595.1 Spartobacteria bacterium | reverse complement strand
TACCGCGCGCGCGATGCCGCCGAAGCGCCGCCAGCGTCGTTCGCTGCGCGGTGAAAGGCGCGCGCCTGCGAGGATGATGCGGATGCCTGCGGCCCGCGCCGCGGAAAGGAGATTCGGCCAGATGCCGCCCTCGATGAGTACGAATGCGCGCGGCTTTATCGCGGCGATGGCAGCGCGCGTGGCGAAGGTGAAATCAATCGGATTGTAGAGCGGGGTGAGCCAGTCGAGTGCGGCGGTTTCGCGCAGGAGCAGCTCGTAGCCGGTGCTCGTGGTAACGGAGAGGACGATGCGCGCCTGCGGATCGCGGGCGCGGATGGCGCGCGCGATTTTCAGCGCGACAAGCGTCTCGCCGACGCTGATGGAGCAGATCCACACGGGGGCAGGCTGCGCTGCGAGACGGACGCGGATTTTTGAATCGTAGCGTCCGAAGCGCTGGCCGAGACCGATGCCGTAGCCGGGCGGTTTCTCCTGCGAGGCGCGCCCGCGTTCGCGTCGCATGAGGCGCAGCGCGTAGAAGGGCAGCGCGACGAGGAATGCGATCGGAAAGAGCAGGCGATAGAGCAGGAGCGCCATGGTGCGAATGCGAATGGCGAGTCAGGCAGCGCGAGGCAATGACGAATCAGCGCACCGCGGCTTCGACGGCGGTCGCGAGTGCCTCGGCGACGCGGGGGAGCTTCGAGAGGAAGCGCACGAAGGGCGCGATGTGCGACGGGTGGCGGAGCAGGTGCAGGACGAGCGCGAACGGGCGCGCGCGCTGGTGCTGCAGGTCGAACCACGCATCGAATGGCACGGGGAGAAATTGATCGGCGGAGTCGCTCACGGCGCGCACGGAGACGAGCGGTACATTTGCGTCTGCGCATGCTTCGGCGAGCGTGGCGGTCTCCATGTCCACGAGTCGCGCGCCGGTCTCGCGGAAGGCGGCGATTTTTTCCGCGGGTGTCTCGATGGGCAGAGCGCGGGAGAGGATTTTTGCATCGGCAAAATCCGCGGTGAGCGTGTCGCCGACGTGCAGTGTGGTGTCGAGCCCGCCGGCGAATCCTGCGCTGATCACCTTGCGCGGTTTTTCGTGTGCGAGGAGTTCGCAAATGGTGCGGGCCGCCGATGCGGGGCCGATGCCGGTGTGGACGACGATCACCGCGACGTTTCCGATGCGGCCGCGCCATGCGGTGAGCGCGCCGCATTTCCCTTTTCGCGCGCCGGTGAGCTTGCGCCGGAATGCGCCGCTCTCCTCGGGGCGTGCAAAGGTCACGGCGACGGGTGCGGTGGGGGCAGGTGTGTGTTCGGAGGACAAGCGGCGACATTCCTGCGGCGGCGGGAGGGGACTCAAGACTCATTTACGCCGCACGGTGGCGGACTCCCGGCAGGCCGGTATACGGCGCATGACGATTTTTCCGCCGTTTTCGATGGCACAGCCGGTGTGCTTTTGTAGGGTGCGCAAGCAGTCCTCTCACCCAGAAATATGAAAGCTCAGAACATCTCCCGAGCCGCGCGGCTCGTTCGCCAATCCGGCAGGCTCACGCTCGCCGCCGTCGTGCTGCTCGGCACCATCGCCGCCGCGCCGGTGCTGCGCGCGCAGGCCCCGACCGCACCGCCCGCTCCGAGCGGGCCGGATGCGCTCGAATACGACGTGGCGGAACGGCTGTACAACACGAAGAAATACAAGGAGGCGGCCGCGGCATTTGAAAAGTTTCTCGTGAAATACAAGATGCTGTCGCCGAAGTCGCGGGACGCGAAATTCCGCCTCGCGGTGTCGCTCATCCAGGAGGGGCTCTACGATGATGCGAACCGGCATCTGAAGGAATTGATCGCCGATCCGAAGATCGATCAGGCCGCGCGCGAGATGGCGCAGCTTCTCGTGGCGAAGGGGATCACGATGAAGGCGCTGAAGGCTCCCGCGGACAGCCCGCCGCAGAAGGAAGCGCAGAGGAAGATCATGGCAGAGGGCATCAAGGAGTACGACGATTTCGTGAAGGCGTTTCCCAGGAGCAAGGAGATGGACAGCGCGCAGTTCCTGCGGGCGACGCTGCTCATCCAGTCGGAAGGCTACGACGAGGCGATCAAGGGTTTTGCCGTCGTGGCACGCACGCCGACGAGCCCGTACGCGTGGGAGGCGCTGATGTGGATCGGGAAGACGTTCTTCATCCAGGGCAATGCGTTTCTCCAGGCGAAGGACGGAAAGGAGCCTTCATCAGCGGATGTGAAAAAGGCGTTGGCGCTCTTTGACAAGGCGGAGCCGTCGCTCACGCAGGCGTATCGGAGCAGCAACGACATCGCGCTGATGAACGAGGCTGTTTTCTTCGTCGGCCAGATGCAGCTCACGCGCAGCCAGCATGTGGCGAATCTTGAGGACGAGGCGCAGAAGACGAAGCAGGCGGGTCTGCTGAAGGCGTCGCTGGAGGCTTTCCGCGCGGTGCGCAGCATCGAGGAAGTGGTCGAGGCGCAGACCGCAAAAATCGCGGGGTTCGAGCAGCAGCGGGATCTGGTCCCGCCGGGCACGCCGGATTACCAGTCGCTGCGGGCGCGCTACCAGAGCCTTATTGATTACGAGGCGGACAAGCGTGAGTCGTTCAAGGGCGGGCAGGATCAGTATCTCGCGGCGCGGCTGGCCATCGCGCGGATCTTCCTCTTTCTCCACAAGACCGACGAGGCGCGCACGCTCATGCGGAATCTGCTCACGCGCCCCGAGCTTTTTGAAAAGGACAAGGACTCACAGGCGACCATCTCGGCACTGTTGTGCCTGACGTATGCCGAGCAGAAGAACGCGGCGAAGTCGCTGGAGACGTATCAGCAGTTCCGGAAGGAATTCAAAGGCAACGCGAGCGGCGACAATCTCGCGCTGCTCGTCGCAAACTTGCTGGTGGAAAAGGGCGACGCGGATCAGGCTGAGAAGGTCGTCGCCGAGGGGCAGGAGGACTACAAGGACTGGCGCTTCACGACCGAGGCGATGCAGATCCTCACGGCGACGGCGTTGAAAAAGGGTGACTACGTGAAGGCGCTCGACCTTTGCGCGAAGCTGCTCGCGACGAATCCGAAGCCGGAGATCGAGGTGCAGACGCTCGCCGTGAAGGGGGCCGTGGAGCAGGCGCAGGGCCGTGAGAAAGGCGACGCCAAGCTGTATGATGCCGCGATCGAGACCTTCAAAAGGCTGCGCACGAAATATCCGAACAGCCCGCAGGCGGAGGACGCGTGGTTCGCGATGTGCGAGATCCTCGGCGGTCGCGATCCGAAAAAGGCGATCACGGAACTGACGGCATTCCTGGCGCGCTTTGGCGAGAAGGAAGGCACCAGCCCGAACACGAAGACGAACGTCCCGCGGGCGCAGTATCTCCTCGGGTCCGCATTCGCCACCACGAACCAGCAGGACAAGGCGCTCGAGGCGTGGAAAAAAGTGTATGAGGCGTATCCCGAGAGCGACCCTGCGCCGGGCGCGTATTTCAAGATCTTCGACGCGCTCAACGAGCGGAAGGACTTCGCGGGGGGGCTGAAGATCATGGAGGAATTCGTCGCAAAATTTCCCAAACACGAAAACGTGTACTACGCCTACAACAATATGGCGGAATTCCTTTTCTCTGGCGTGCTCGACCCGAAGAAAGGCCCGGACATCGAGACCGGCTCGCGGAAGCTGCTCGACTACGTGGAGTATGAGATCGCGAATAACCTGCCGCACCGGCGCGGCGACGGATCGCTGCTGAAGATCGCCGGGAACTGGCAGAAGGAGTTGCCGAAGCCAATCTACCTGAGCCTGAACGACGCGCAGAAAATGGCGTGGCAAAAATCCGTGGATGGCGTGACCGCCGCCGTGGAGCGGATGCTGAAGGACTATCCCGAGAGCGAGAAGATCGCCGAGGGGCTCGAGCGGCTCGTGACGGTGCAGAATGTAAAGCGCAAGGCGCAGAAGACCGACGCGGCGCAGGTGGAGGCTTACTTCCAGAAGCTCGCAGCGGACTACGGCAAGACGCCGCTCGTGAAGGCGAAGATCGAGGTCGCGCTCGCATCGTTCCTGTACGAGAACGATGCGAAGCGCGCGTTCAAGGTGATGGACGACGCATTCCGCGCGGTGCCGAAGTCGCCGACCGTGAAGGATGCGGAGGGCGTCGAGCGCATCGCGGCGACGTTCACACCGTCGGACATTGACCGATACATCAGCGGGCTTTTCGACGCGAAACGAAATGACGAGCTGATGAAAAACGTCGCTCGTATCCGGCAGGAATATCCGCTGAACGAAAGGGATGATCTGGCGAAGGTCTCGCGGAACATTCTTGATGCTCAGGCCGTCGCGCTTTTCTGGGAGGCGAAGCAGATGCAGGAGCTGGGGAAGGCCGCGGAGGCCGGCGCGAAATTTGCCGAGCTAAAGACGAAATTCCCGAAATCCTCGAAGGCGCTCGAGGCAGACTACGGCGTGATTCTCGGCGAGTTCGAGCAATCGCTCCAAGTGAAGGAGGACTACGTGCAGCGGCTCTCGAAAATCGTGAACACGCAGACGGGCAAGAGCTTCGAGCTTCAGGCCAGGGCGCTCTTTTTGATCGGCAGGATCCAGGAGGCGAAGAAGGACTTCGACAGCGCGGTCGAGACCTACGCAAAAATCCAGGACCGCTACGCGAGCGTGCCAAAGATCGCATCCGCAGGGCTGTGGAAGGCAGCGGAACTTTCGGAGAAGCAGGCGCGCGCGGAAGCCGGCTACCCGGTGAAAACCAAGAAGGAACGGCGCGATGCCGCCGAGGCCCGTGCCGCGGACCTGAAGGCCGCGAAGGCCGCGGAAAAACCGCAGGACGCCAAACCCGCCGAGACGAAGTCCCCGGACGAGAAGCCGGCGGAGCCAAAAACGGCTCCCGCCAAGCCGGCCCCGGCGGCGGCACCGCAGAAATAGCTTGGCAGGAGCGGGCGGATGCGGAAAACACCCGCCGCCACGACGCCCCCGTAGTGGTCCCTTACTCGCATCCCATGTCCCGAAAAACTTCCCTCCTCACCGCGCTTGGCATCGCCATTTTCCTGCCGGGGTGCGGGGAGAAAAGCGAAGCGGAAAAGGCCGATGAGGAGCGGGCCGTCATCCGCGACGAGAAGCGCAAGAAGGCGATCGAATTTTACAAGGCCATCGCGGAGCAGTATCCCGATGATCCGAAGGCTGCCGAGGCCAGGCAGAAGGCCGCTGCGCTCGAGGCCGCGGCGTCGAAAAAGTAGGCATGGCGCGAGAGACCGCCGCTGTGCGGGCCGCACGCGCGCAGGAAATACTCCGGGCTCTCGCACTCACGTATCCCACCGCACACTGCGAGCTCGACTACTCGAGTCCGATCGAACTTCTGATCGCGACCATCCTCAGTGCGCAGTGTACGGACAAGCGCGTGAATATCGTCACGAAGGAACTTTTCCGAGTGTGCAAGACGGCGGCGGATTTCGTCGCTCTGCCGCAGGAGCAGCTCGAGGAAATCATCCACACGACGGGATTTTTCCGAGCGAAGGCAAAAAGCGTGAAGGCGTGCTGCGCCGCGCTCGTGGAGCGGCACGGCGGCGAGGTGCCGCGCACGATGGACGAACTCACGGCGCTCGCAGGCGTCGGGCGCAAGACGGCAAATGTCGTGCTCGGGAATGCCTTCGGGATCAATGTCGGCGTAGTCGTGGACACCCACGTCTTGCGCCTCAGCCGCCGGCTCGGCCTCACGCGGGAGACCGCACCGGAAAAAATTGAGCCGGAGCTGATGAGGCTGATCCCGCGCGCGCAGTGGGCGGTCTTCAGCCACTGGCTGATCTGGCACGGCCGACGCCGCTGCGACGCGCGCAAGCCGGACTGCGCGCACTGCGAACTCGCAGCCCTCTGCCCACGCGTGGGTGTGAAACCGGCCTGCTCGCCGCTGTGGCCCACGTTCAGCGCCGGGGAGAATCGTGAACCGAGCTAAAAACGAATGGCGGCGCGCTCACGGCCTACCGCTGGGACGGAGAGCAGCGGCTCGACGCTGCGAAATTTGTGCAGGTGCAGGCTGGGGAAATCGAGATCAAGAAGCCGAACGCGGCGGAAGGAGTCGTATGAATGACCTGATGGAATAAAGCCGCGCGTACGCGGACCTCGGGATGTCTGAGGAATCGTATTACGCGTCCCAATTCCGTTTCAGAGCTTCAGGCATGGGAGCTTCTGGAGATGTGCACACCGAACTGCGCTTCCTTCTCGGTGCTCTTGTTCTCCTTGTGGATGAGCTTGAGTGTGTCGTGGGGATTTTCAGTCCTTTGCTGGCTTACGATACGAACTCTCACGGCCTCGATTCCAATCGGAAAGCTTCCGCGCAGCGGAGAAGTAGCGGCTCACTTCTCAAGCACGAGCCGCAGTGCGCGCACGTCTGCGAGTTCCTGGCGCAGCGCGCTCTCGGGTCGCATGAGGATGCGGTTCACTCCTGCGTGCAGCGTGAGCTTTCCGGCGGACACCTCGTGGAAACGATGAAAGCCGCCGCTGGAAACCACCGCGGCGATCGTGTGACCGCCCTCGGTCTCCACGCGGAAGTGGTTGCTCGCGGATGCGGTGTCCGCGGCGAGCGTGACGAACACTTCGTAGCGGCTACCCGCGGCGACCTCCACACTCCAGCCTGCGGCATCGTCCTTCACGCACCACGGCGCGAGCACATCGAGTGAAGGACGGTAGCCGAGCTTTTGCCCGTAGATTGTGGCGAGGCGCGCGGGCAAAATGATCTCGCCGTTCGCCGCGGGCTTGATCGGGTCCGGCTCCGCGCGCACCGCATTTTGAAAACCGAGTTCCTCCGCGCGCCATGGGAAAGTGCGGGCGGCGGTTTCCTTGCGCACGCTCGCGATGAGCGCGGGCTCGACGGGCGCGGCGGTGTTACCCCATGCGCGGCGTACGTAGCTGAGCACGCCCGCGATTTTTTCATCCGTCATCAGATCGAACGCACCGAGGCCGGGCATGTGCAGGTTCCAGCGCTGGCCGTTGATTTCGACGGGGCCGTAGAGTCCGTGCAACACGACGCGCGCGAGCCGCTCCGGCGGACCGCTCACCCAGTCGCTGCCGGCGAGCGGCGGCGCGACGCCCGCACTGCCGCCGCCGTGCGGCTGGTGGCACGCGGCGCAGATCGTCGCGTACATTTCGCGGCCCGCATCCACGAGCCGTTGCTGCTCGGCGTTCAGCGGAGGCGCGTCGGGCGTGAGCGTCTTCGTCGCTTCCGCACCGGGCCAGGTCAGCGCGCTGAGTGCGCGCTGCGCGGCGGAAGCGGAATTGCGATCGGGAGCGCGGAGCAGTGACGTCAGCGCGCGCGGCTCGCGGTCGAGCACAAAGGGTTTTGTCGGGCGTGCGTTCGCAAAAACATTGAGCAGCGCGGCCCGCTGCGCGGTTCGAGCTGCCGGCAGTTTGCCAAAGAGATCGATCAGTGCGCCGATGCGCGCAGGCTGCAACTCCTCGAACACGCATTGCGCAAGGAGCGAGACGAGCGCCGGGTTCACGCCGCCACCTTCGCTGCCGCACAGCCGGGCGGTGAGAAATTCCAACTCGCGACCGGCGAGGCCGCTCGCGGCCGCAGTGCAGAAAAGCGGATGCGTGTCGCGCGCGAGCAGCGTGTCAAGCAGCGCGGACGCCTGCGGATCCCGGAACGCGCCGAGCGTGAGTGCGAGCTGAAGCCTCACGGCTTCGCTCGGATCCGCGACGTGCGGCGCAAGTGCGGCGAGCGCGGCGGGACTCGGATCGCGTTCGCAAAGCCGGATGGCTGCGGCGCGCACGCGCTCGTCGGCGCTTTTCAGGGCTGCGAGTCGCGTCGCTGCATCGAGCGTGCCGAGCCCGTCGAGCGTCCACAGCGCGTGGAGCTGGGCGAGCGGCTCTGCGCTTTTCACCGCGTCGCGCAATGCGGGCAGGGTGCTCGTGTCGTTGCGCTCGACAAGCAGCCGCTGTGCGGTGATGCGGTGCCAGCCGTTGGGATGCGCGAGCGTCTTCACGAGTTCCGCGGCCGTCGCGGTCGAGAGCTTCGGCGGTTTGCGACCGAGCGGACGGTCTTCCGCGACGACACGCCAGATGCGGCCGAGATCATTTCCCTCGTCGAGATGGCGCTCTTTGATCTGCTTCGCGAGCCACGGCACCATGAAGATGACGTGCTCGATGATGCCGTGGTAAAAGTCCGCGATGTAGAGCGCACCGTCGGGGCCGACGCGCGCATTCACCGGGCGAAAGCGCTCGTCGGTCGAGGCGAGGAACTCCTGCTCCGGGGGATAAAACCGCGTGGCCTGCGGCGCGACGCCGGGCGGCAGCACGAGCCGGCCGATAAGATGCCCGCCGGACTCAGGGACGAAAAAATTCCCGCGCGCATCGCCCGGAAACTGATGGCCGTCGTAGCAACACACGCCGCTCGCGATCGTGTAGGTGCGCAGGCGGCCATCGTCGCGCAGCTCGAGCGCACCGAGCGTGACAGCGGGCGTGACGCGGATCGGGAAGACCTCCTGCGCCTGCTTCGAGAGATCCACATTCACGCCGAATGCGCCGCGATCTCCGCCGCCGCGCAGGAAGACTTTTTGCAGGCTCGGATTCCGCATCAGGTACTCCGCGGGAATCTCGTCGCCGGTGAGCGCGCGATTTTCGTAGCAGGAAAAAAAGCGGCCCGTCTCGTCGAAGGTGACGCCAAACTGGCCGCGCTGGATCGTGTATTCGCCGGAGATCTTTCCGTCGCGCCACCGGTGCTTGCGCGGCCAGTCGGCGCTGTGCAGCCAGTTGTCGATCCCGTAGCGCAGGCCGTTTGCGGTGTGCTGCGGATTTCCCGCGACGCCGAGCAGGCCGGCCTCGGTCTTGCGGTCGCAACGCAGGTCGCCATCCGTGTCCTCGCAGAACCACAGCTTCGGCGGTTCCTGCAGGAGGATGCCGCCTTTCACAAAGGCGAACGAACGCGGCATGACGAGGTGATCGAGAAAGACGGTGCTCTTGTCCATGCGCCCGTCGCCGTCGGTGTCCTCGAGCACGACGACGCGGCAGATCGGATCGCCCTCGCCTGTGCCCGCAAGGTCGCGCATGTAGCCTTGGTATTCGACGACCCACAGGCGGCCATCCGGATCGAACTCGAAGAAGATCGGATTATGCACGAGCGGCTCGGACGCGACGAGTTCGACGCGGTAGCCGGGTGCGACCTTGAAGGTCTTCATCTCCTCCTCCGCCGTGAGAATCGGCGCGGGCGGCACCTTGATCCGCCTCAGCATTTCCTCGCCGCGCTCCCATTCCGCCCACCCCGTGAGCGCCGATGCGGGACGCGTGCGCGGCCGCTCCTTCGGCACCACCTGCGCGGAGACGGACGCACTGCCGAGGATGATGGTGAAGAGGCAAGCGAGCAGTGTCCTCATTGGTTTTTGGGTGCGGTAAAATTCGTGTGCCATGTCCGCCTGATTATCGGGGGACCAAGTGAGGTCGCGCGTGCTTTTCAGAGCGCACGGAGGACCGGCGTCCCCGCCCGCCTGCACAGCCGGGACGGCGGTGTCCCGATCTTCAGCGGGGCTTCATCAGCGAGAGCACGGCGGTGGTCATGGAGCGGACGCCAGTCTCGATCGTCGGCTCGGGGATTGGAAAAAAGAGCGGCGAGTGAAGTGACGGGAGCGTTGTTCCTTTCGCCTTCGCCCCGGCCACGAGCGCGGGCGGCTGCGTGCCGAGCCAGAACATGCACAGCGGGATTTTTTCCTTCGTCATTCCGAATTCGGAAAAATCTTCCGCGCCCATGACGGGCTCTCGGACGACCACATGATCGTCGCCGAGCACGCTGCCGATCGCCTTGCGGACTTCGGAGGCGAGAGACGGCTGGTTGAAAAGTGCGCTCGCACTTTCGTCAGAGACGGTCACGACGGGCATCCGATCCGCGGGCAGGTTCGCGGACTCGGCCTGCGCTTTCACGATGCGCTTCACGCTCTCGATGAGCTTTTCGCGCGTCTCGGTCTTGTAGCTGCGGAGCGTGAGCTGCAGGCGCACTTCGTCGGGGATGATGTTGCTCTTGGTGCCGCCGTGGATGCTGCCGACGGTGACGACGGCGGGATCGCCGGGCCGGATTTCGCGGCTCACGATGGTCTGCAGCGCGAGGACGATTTGCGAGGCGAGCACGATGGGATCCTTGCCGAGATGCGGCATCGAGCCGTGACCGCCGACGCCGCGCACGAGGATTTCGAGCGAGTTCACATTGGCAAGCGCGAAGCCCTCGGTGATGCCGACGGTGCCGTGCGGCAAATCGCCCGAGCAGTGCAGCGCGAGCGCCTTGTCGGGCTTTGGGAATTTTTCAAACAGCCCCGCGCGCAGCATGAGCCGCGCGCCCATCACGCGTTCCTCCGCCGGCTGGCCGATGACGAGCACCGTGCCGCTCCACTTTTCGCGGAGCTTCACGAGCGCCCGGCATGTGCCGACGAGGCAGGTGATGTGGATGTCGTGGCCGCACGCGTGCATCACGGGGACTTCGCGGCCGAGGTCGTCCTTCACGGTGCGCGTGCTCGCATACGGCAGGCCGGTTTTTTCCTGCACCGGCAGCGCGTCGAGATCCGTGCGGACGAGGATCACGGGGCCGTCGCCATTTTTCAAAATGCCGACGATGCCGTGGCCGCCGAAGTTCTCGGTGACCTCGAGGCCCACGCCGCGCAGTTCCTTCGCGAGCCGCGCGGCAGTCTGCTCCTCGTGCAGCGAAAGCTCGGGATTTGCGTGCAGCTCCTTGTAGAGCGCGACGAGCGAGGGGATTTCGTTCGCCGTGATCGAGGTAAGATCGGCGGCGAATGTGCGGGTGGCGAGGAGGGCGAGCAGGAGGAGGGAGCGGCGCATGGGAGTGGAAGAACTGTGGTTGCCCCGACGAGTAGCGAGGGCGCGGGGTGCGGGCAAGCGGTGCGGCGGCTCATTTGTCGTTTGGCGTTGAACGTTAGAAGTTCCCTGCTTATCCGGTTGCTTGACAATGGACGGCAAGTGGAAGGTTCCGAAAATAGCCCAGTGCTTCAGCACTGGGAAAAGGGCCAGAAAAAAGGCGACAAGTCCCGCAAGGGACGGCAGAACGGTTCTTCCATCCCTTG
>JANXZI010000238.1 GCA_025355595.1 Spartobacteria bacterium | reverse complement strand
TGTTTGCGATGACATAGCCGACGTCCCCGGGCCCAAGTTCGTTTTGCGCCACAAATTTCGGCGCCTGTGGGCGGAAGATGCCAACCTCTTTCACCTCGTAGGAGCTGTTCGTGGCCATGAGGCGCACCATGTCGCCGGCCTTGATCGCGCCATCCACGACTCGCACATACACGACCACGCCGCGGTACGTGTCGAACGTCGAATCAAACACCAGCGCCCGCAGCCGCGAGGTCCGATTGTTCGGCGGAGCGGGAATGCGCGCGATGACCGCTTCCAGAATGTCCTCGATGCCGATGCCCTGCTTCGCGCTCGCGAGGATCGCCTCCTCAGCGGGAATCGCCAATATTTCCTCGAGCTGCCGCATCACGGATGGGAGGTCGGCGTTCGGCAGATCAATCTTGTTGACCACCGGGATGAGCTTGAGCTTCTGCTTCTCGGCGAGGTGGACATTCGCGACGGTCTGCGCCTCGACGCCCTGCGCTGCGTCCACGATGAGCAGCGCGCCCTCGCACGCGGCGAGCGAGCGCGAGACTTCATACGCGAAGTCCACGTGGCCCGGCGTGTCCATGAGGTTGAGCTTGTACTCCTTTCCGTCCCGCGCCGTGTACATCATGCGGACGGGATGCGCCTTGATCGTGATGCCGCGCTCGCGCTCGAGGTCCATCGCGTCGAGGAGCTGCTCCTGCGATTCGCGCTTTTGGATCGTCCCGGTGAATTCGAGCAGGCGGTCAGACAGCGTGGTCTTACCGTGATCAATGTGGGCGATGATGCAGAAATTGCGGGTATTGCTCGGCATGAAGTTCCTCGGAAAAAGGGGGGCGGAATATGGATGCCTTCCGCCAGTGCGTCAACGACTCGCAATGCCGGCTTTTTTCCCGGGTTGCTCACCGACCGCGAGTTCCCTCGCGCACCTCATCCCCCGGCGGCACAGGAAAGTCACCCGCTGAGCGGAGCGACTGCGCTGCCTGCGACTTCGAGAGCCGTCGCTAACGGGTCGCGCCGGCAGTCTGAATCGCGCCGATCGGCGCGGGCTTGCCCGTGCGGATGCAGACGAGAAACAGCGCGGTGAAGAGAACGTCGGCCACGAGCGTGTTGCGGTAGAAAGTCCAAGTCGGCGGGTAGCCGGGGAGTCCGATCGTGAGGGCCTGCACCCAGCCGGCGAGGGTCTTCGCGTAGCCGGGTTCGTAGAGCCACGATGCGGTGTTCGTCGCGACGTAGAAAAAGAACGAACCCCCGAGCACCGCTGCCACGATCACCCCGGGGCGTGCATCTTTGCGCAGCAGCCAGCCGAGTGCGGCCACGGCCGCGAACGCGATCGTTTTTCCGAAAAATTCCACCGTGAAAAGCGGGAACCCGTAGTGGGAGTTCAGCACCAGATCTGTGCCGAGTAGCGCGGTCAGCGGCATGGCGATGGCGAGACGCCGCGGGAGAAAAGCCGCGCCACAAAGGCAGACCGAGGCCATCGGTGAGAAATTTGGCATCCATGCGGGCTGATCCAGTGTCATCCCGAGCAATACGGGAAGCAGGCGATACACGATGAGGGTGGTAAAGAGAACGAGTCCGGCGATCATGTGGGTCGTGCTGTAGTGGTTCTTCACGGATCAATCAACCGCGAAGTCGGAGTGGTTGAATGCGAGATTGTGTCCTGACGCGTGGCAGAGTTGAGGAATGCGCGGAACGGCACTGCGGATATCGGCTTCGACCAGACGCTCGCTCATGGCGTTTCGGTCCTGGGCATCCTCGCGTTAGGCGGATGCGGCAGGTGAGAACCCGGGGAACCGTCTCCCACGCGAACACCCTTGCGCGTTCGCCCAAAGTGCAACTCATTAGCGGAATTCACGGGCCGCGTCCTCCCGATGACCGGCTACGGACTGGCGAAAGGGTTGATCACCTTGCTGGCACCCGAGAGGGAGACAGTCTTGGCGATGACTTCGCCAAAGACCTTCGAACCGCCGGTTTCCTTCACGGCGCGCGTGGTGGCGAGGATGGTGCCGTGGGCTTCGGAGGCGCCGCTCAGTGTCACATCATACTGGGTCGCGTTGCTTTTCACGTTGTAGAGGACGTTGGCCTCAGTCAGGCCACCCGAGAGAAGAATTTTCGCACCAGCAGCGAGAGATAGGTTGCGGCTGATATTGAAGACGTAGTTCGTCGTGTTCGCTCCAGACAGGGTGAGAATCGTGCTGGCTCCCTGCAGGACGAGGTCGATCATATTGAGCACGTAGGTCTGCCCTGCCTGCCCGGTGATGCTCCCAGTGGTATTATTCATTGCGATGGTGCCTGGCGCCACGGAGGGGGAGGTGAAGTACGGACCGCCGAAGACCAAAGCGTTCACGCCAGATCCCGTGTTATTCACGTTCAGCGCCGACGCAGCGCTGGATGCACCGAGCGCGTCGTTGACTTCTGATGTAAGGTTATTCCCGCCGGTGCTCCCGCCGGTGTAATAGGAAGCCCTTCCTGCCAGCGTCTCAGTGCCCCCAGCGCGATAGACGGTGCCATTGATGTAGGAATTGGACATGCTGAGATTCCCAGAACCCCCAAGGCCGACATTGCCGAAGACGTCCGCGGGGCCGGTGCTGTTCGGGTCGGTGATGGTGACGCCACCGGAGAGTGCGAAGATCGCCCAGTTCTGATGGATAGTTCCTGGCACCCAGTTGCCGGAAGCGGTGCCGAGGTTGATTCCGGAAATGTTGCTGTTCCAAAAATTAGTTCCCGGCGCGTATTGCGCGTGGAGTGCATTGGTGCCGATGAGCGCCAGAGCGGCTAGGAGGAATGCCCGGCACAGGCGGGTCATTGCGGAGATGAGGGTTTTTTTCATGGTGAAGTGGCTCGGTGTGGGTAATTGGGATGAGGGTCGTGAGTGGAAAATAATATCAGTACGCAGTCTTCGATGGAACAAGCAGTTGCCAAGCCGTACGCGCAATGATGGACAAGTCAAGCGCAAGCCGCCAATTTTCCAAGTAGGAAATATCACTTTCCAGCCGCTGGGCGATCTCCGCCTCGGAGCGCGCTTCGCCACGGAAGCCGCGCACTTGCGCGAGGCCGGTGATTCCGGGCTTTACGAACGTGCGGATGTGATAATTGCTCATGTGCTCCGCGAATTGCGCGTTGTGCTCGATCATGTGCGGACGGGGCCCGGTCACGCTCATGTTCCCCTTCAGCACATTGATGAATTGCGGCAGCTCATCAATGCTCATCCTGCGCAGCCACCGCCCGAAGCCAAACACGCGGACATCGCCCTGGACGGCCTGCCGGGCCTCGTCGGGGTTGTCCTGGTGCATCGTGCGAAATTTGATGATCTGGAATTCCCGGTTCTGGATCCCGGCCCGTTTCTGGTAGAAGAAAAGTGTGCCGGGCGACTGGAAGCGCTGGACGACCCAGATCACGAGCATGAGCGGCGGCAGGACGAACAGGACGACCGGCAATGCGACCGTGAGGTCCAAGGCACGCTTGGCAAAGCGGTTCAGAGGATTTTCCAGCGGCTCTTCGCGAAGCGTGATGAAACGCATCCCCTCGTCTTCCACATGCACGACAGGATGCTCGAGCATTTCTTCGAGGTTGCTCAAGATCAGCAGCCGGACGCCCATTTTCTCCAACACGGATACGAGGTCGTGGTGCCGTTCGCGCTCCTGTGGAAGCTCCAAGACGATCACCTGCGTGATGCCTTCGCTGCGGATGACATTTTCCAAATCCCGAATGCCACCCAAGCACGGCAGGCCACCGGAATCCCCGGAGGTCATGCGGTCGGTGCGCAAAATTCCAACAGTGCGGAGCCCGTAGGCTTCCTTGCCTTGCAGCCACCGGCGGAGCCGTGCAGCGTGCTCGGGCTTGCCCACAAGGAGCGTCCGCTCGACCCATTTGCCGTCAAAGATCCGCCGCGCGAGAACTCCTGGGAGCCAGTAGTTTGTCGCGAGCAATCCCCCGTAGAGGGCCACGCCGAAGATTCCGAGGAACCAGCGTGAAATTGCCTGATCCTTCGTCGCGGCCAGATAGACGAGCAGCACCCCGAGCGCATACGACACCTGCCGCACGGTCACGCGGTGCTGGTCCAGGAAGCTGTGCTGCCACAGGTTCAGGCGGATGCGCGCGCGGTCCCGGCTCATGGATTCCACGAGCAGTCCCGCTATGATGATCACCGCGTACATCGGGTAATGGGCGATCAGCGAGCGTTCGATGCGGGTCACGGAGGTGAACGCCAGCAGCCCGGACACGAGCAGGAGCAGGGGCAGCAGAAGGAGCTGGCACAAGAGTAAAGTGCTCTGCAATCCACGCGTACGTTGTCCGATCATGGGGCGGGTGTCTGCTGGGGG